>CAZDYS010000570.1:0-3040 GCA_964509445.1 uncultured Planctomycetaceae bacterium | reverse complement strand
CGGCTACGGCGGCCGTGGACGCGACGAGAACCGCGGCGGCCACGGCGGCCGCGGCCGGGACGACAACCGCGGCGGCTACGGTGGCCGCGGACGCGACGAGAAGCGCGGTGGCTACGGCGGCCGCGGACGCGACGACAGCCGCGGTGGCTACGGTGGACGCAGCCGGGAGGACCGCCGCGGGGGAGGGCATTCCGAGGAGCGCTCCCGCGCCTCCGAGGACGGCGCGCACCGCGAGAAGGACTCCGACGGAGCGGAGCGCTAGACGAAGGACCTCCTCATGACGGACCAGCTCACGATCGGCGTGTTCGGCGGCTCGGGCCTGTACCAGATGGACGGCTTCGAGGACCTGGAGCGCGTCGAGCTCTCGACGCCCTTCGGCGCGCCCTCCGACGCCTTCGTGGTCGGTCGACTGGGAGGCGTGCGCACGGTGTTCCTCCCGCGTCACGGCGTCGGCCACCGTCTCCTGCCGACGGAGATCAACTATCGCGCGAACGTCTGGGGGATGAAGCAGCTCGGCGTCTCGCGCGTCGTCTCCGTCTCCGCCGTCGGGTCGATGCGCGAGGACATCGTCCCCGGGCACTTCGTGCTCGTGGACCAGTTCCTCGATCGCACGCGGCACCGGCCGGACACCTTCTTCGGCGGCGGCGTGGTCGCGCACGTCCTGTTCGCGGACCCGGTCTGCGCCGAGGTCCGCAGCGCGCTCCGCGACGCCGCTCGGGGCGTCGACGTCGAGGTGCACGAGGGCGGGACGTACCTCTGCATGGAGGGGCCGCAGTTCTCCACGCGCGCCGAGTCCCGCACCTATCGCTCCTGGGGAGTCGACGTGATCGGGATGACCAACCTGCAGGAGGCGCGCCTCTGCCGGGAGGCCGAGCTCTGCTACGCGACCGTCGCGATGGCGACCGACTACGACTGCTGGCACGAGGCCGAGGAGGACGTGACGGTCGACGCGATCCTCGAGATCATGCACCGGAACGTGGGGCACGCCCGCGAGCTGGTGTGCGCCGTCGTGCCCGCCCTGGCCGCTGGACGGGGCTGTGCTTGCCAGGAAGCGCTCCGAAACGCGATATTGACGGACCCCCGCGCGATCCCGGCCGAGACTCGGGACCGTCTGGGGCTGCTCCTCGACAAGTACCTTCCGACCTGAGGTCTCGCGCGGACCTCCTGGCAGCGACCCCTCTCGCCATGCTGACTCGTGCCACGGTCCTCACTGCTCTCGTCGCCTGCACCGCCTGCTCCTCGACTCCGGACGTCGACCGCATCCTCGCGGCCATCCCGCCGGAGAACCCCGACCAGGAGTGGCACGTCGGTCCCGAGGTCCACGTCTCCGCCGACGGGACCGCGCGCTTCGTCGAAGGGCTGAACGCGGTGTTCGACGAGGACCGCGCGATGAAGACGCTGGCCTTCGTGGATCGCTTCTACCGAGCGCCGGCCAACGTGGGCTACGACCGGGTGATCGACCACCTCGCCGAGGAGTTGCGCTCCTCCGGCTTCGACGGGAGCCATCCGCGCCTGACGCTCGAGATCCTCGAGGAGGACATGGGGCATCCCTCCTGGACGCCGCTGCGAGGCGAGCTGACGTTGCTCCCGGACGGGGAGAAGCCGAAGGTGCTGCACGCCTTCGAGCAGTCCGAGGACGTGGACCGCGTGATGCTGCCGGTGCACGCGCCGAGCTGCGCCGTCGAAGGCGAGATCGCGCTCAACCTCGAGGACGTCAAGAAGGGCATGATCCTGGTGACCGACGTCCGCGCCTCCCAGGTCATTCGTCGCGCTCAGGCGCGCGGTGCGGTCGCGGTGATCTCCGCGTCGCTGCCCGGGTTCAACACCGACCCGTCCGGCCAGGAGCGTCACCTGGACTCGATCCAGTTCGTGACGCTCTCCAGCGCGAACACGCTCCCGGTCGCGCAGATCTCCGCGCGCAGCCTGCACGCGATCGAGGAGGCCGTCGAGCGCGCCGCCGTTCGCAAGCGTCCCGTCCGTCTGCGGTTCGAGGCGGAGGTGCAGCGCGAGGAGCGTCCGCTGCGCACGCTCGTCGCCACCGTGCGCGGCGCGAAGACTCCGGAGCGGGCCGTCGCGATGGTCAGTCACGTCCAGGAGCCCGGCGCCAACGACAACGCCACCGGCGTCTCCGGCATGCTCGAAGGTGCGCGCTCGCTCGCCACGCTGCTGCAGAAGGGCGCGCTGCCCTGGCCCAGCTCGAGCATGGTGTTCATCTGGGGCGACGAGTTCAGCCAGAGCGAGACGTGGCTCGAGCGCACGACCATGACGCCGATCGCCGGGATCTCCTCGGACATGACCGGCGCCGCCAAGGAGACCGGAGCGATCGCGCTGCTCGAGCGGATGCCCGATCCGGGAGCGCTCGTGACGCTGCCGCCGGACGCCCACACGCCCTGGGGCGCTGGCCGCGTGGACTCCGAGAACCTCGCTCCGAACGGGTTCGCGATCATCGCGCGTTGCGCGCTGGTGGACGTCGGCCTGGCGGAGGGGGAACCGTGGCCCTGCGCGGACCACCCCTGGGAGGGCGGGAGCGACCACGACGTCTTCATCCGGCAGGGGATTCCCGGCGTGCTCTTCTGGCACTTCACCGACTTCACCTACCACACCAGCCTGGACCGCATGTCCTTCGTCGACCCCAGCGAGATTCGCCGGACGTCCACGGCGATCCTGGCGACCGTGCTGGCCGTGGCGGACCCGTTGCCCTCCGACCTCGAGCGCTACCTGCTGTCGCTCGACCTCGAGAAGGACGTGCGCATCGAGGCGGCGCGCGAGGCCGAGGACGAGTCGCTCGAGGCGCTCTGGAAGATGTGGTGCGACGGGGCGCGCAACTGGCTGCGCAAGCTCTGCCTCGGGATCGACGAGGACCTTCCCCAGCTCGAGGACCGCTAGGCCATGGCGCAACGAACGACTTCCGGACCCTCTCGCCGCGACCTCTTCGCCGCGAGCGTCGCGGTCCCTCTCGCCGAGGTGCTCGTGCGCCAGGACGACGGGGTCCGCCCGGTCATGGTCGGCAGCGCGAACGCCCTGAGCGGGATGAAGCTCG
>CAZDYS010000569.1:0-3043 GCA_964509445.1 uncultured Planctomycetaceae bacterium | reverse complement strand
CTCGTCGAGGAAGGCGAAGTATGACAGGAAGCCCCAGAAGTCGCCGCTCTCGTGAGCGGCGAGGGCCCGCTCGAACATGCGCTCCTCGAACCGGTTTTGCCGCCCCACTTTGCCAACTAGGATCGCGCGAGACGCGCTAGGCTGGACCGAACGATGGAGAGACGCACCGGAGACACGATCGAGATCGATGGCGCGTACCAGTACGAGGCGCTGCACAACGGGAGAGCTCCGCAACGCTTCTGGCACTGGGCGAAATACGACGAGGCGCTCCGCTTGCTCGCGCCGCGCCGGGACGAGCACATCCTCGACGCCGGCTGCGGCAGTGGAGTCCTGTCGGACGGCATCGCTGCGTCGGGCGCGAAGGTGCTCGGCGTCGACGGCAACAAGAGCGCGATCGCGTTCGCGCGCAGTCGCTACTCACGTCCGGGACTCGCCTTTCGGGATGGGCTGATCGACGAGCTGCCGCTCGAGCCCGCGTCGTTCGACGGCATCGTGCTGCTCGAGGTCATCGAGCACGTCACCGTTGCACAGGCGCAGCAGGTGCTGAGCACGTTCTTCGACCTGCTGCGTCCCGGTGGACGCCTGGTCCTCTCCACCCCGAACCGCAGGAGCGCCTGGCCCCTGATCGAGTGGACGATGGACAGGCTCCGGCTCGCCCCCACGATGGACGAAGAGCAGCACGACCACCTCTACGATCGTCACGAGCTCGGCAGCATCGGCCGCGCCGCCGGCTTCGAGATCGGCACGCAGACGACGGTCAACACCTTCGCGCCGTGGCTGTCGTGGGTATCGCAGAGCCTCGCGCGAAGGCTCCACCGCTGGGAGGTCCGCAACCTGCGTCAGGTCGGCTCTCTACTGCTGTTCCGCTTCGAGAGGCCTCGCGTCGAGGCCCTGGCCGACTCTCGCGGGTGACGCAGACGCTCGCCCACCCGGACTCCAGGCGCTCCACGCATGCCGGGCCGGGTCCGATCCAGCTGCGGATCGGTCGCGATGACACGTCCTCCCGGGGATGGTCTTCTTCTCCCTTACAACTCTTTCCCTTCCGCCGCTGTGCACGCCCGCCCGAGCTGCTATCGTGTCGCGCTCGGCTCGCACCGAGCGGCCCCCCTAGCAGCCACCCGACCGCATGAAACTCGCCATCCTCGGCGCCGGCGTCTCCGGCCTCGCCCTCGCCCGCTACCTCGTCGAGGGCGGGTTCGCGCAAGACGACATCCACATCTTCGAGGCCTCGCCCTTCATCGGCGGACTGTGTCGCTCGAAGACCGTCGACGGGTTCACCTACGACATCGCCGGCGGGCACATCCTGTACAGCAAGGATGCCGAGGCCATGTCCTGGATGAAGGACTGCGCCGGGGGCGACAAGGCCTTCGTGCAGAAGGACCGCAACACCAAGATCCGCTACGGCCAGGAGCACTGGATCCACTACCCGTTCGAGAACGGGATCGGCGACCTGCCGAAGGAGGCCAACTTCGACTGCCTGTCCGGCTACGTGCAGGCCTGGCACGACCGACTGATGAACGGCACGGTCGCGCCCAGCACGTTCGGCAAGTGGGTGCAGTGGCGCTTCGGCGACGGCATCGCCAAGCACTTCATGGACCCGTACAACGAGAAGATCTGGAAGCGCGACCTCGACTTCATCACGAGCGACTGGGTCGCGGGCCGCGTGCCGGACGCCCCCATCGAAGACGTGTTGCGCTCGTCCGTCGGCATCCGCACCGAGGGCTACACGCACCAGGCGATCTTCTACTACCCGAAGCAGGGCGGCTTCCAGGCGATCACCGACGGCCTCGCGTCGACCCTCACGGACCGCATCCGCCTGAACACGCGCGTCGAGCACGTCGTTCGTCACGGTGACGGGTGGCGCGTCGACGGAGAGGACTTCGACCGCGTCGTCAACACGATCGCGATGAACGAGCTGCCGGGCATCGTCGAGGGTCTGCCGGACGACGTGTCCGCCGCGATGAGCGGGCTCGCCTACAACTCCATCGTGTGCTACCTGGTCGCGCTCGACCGGCCCGAGCACCCGAACCTCTCCTGGGTCTACCTCCCCCAGCACGCTCAGGGTCCCGTCAACCGCGTGACCTACATGTCGAACTACTCTCCGGGCAACGCGCCGGAGGGGAAGACCAGCTTCCTGTTCGAGGTGACGGTGCGGGGCGGCTCCGAGGCGCCTTGCAAGGAGCTCGAGGACGAGGTCCTGCGCGGCGTCGAGGCCAGCGGGATGATGAAGCGTGACGAGGTGCTGTTCACCGACCGCACCTTCTCGAAGTACGCCTACATCGTCTACGACCACGACCTCGAGGCGCGGCGCAAGAAGTCGATCGACTGGTGCGAACAGAACCAGCTGCACCCGCTCGGCCGGTTCGGTCACTACGACTACTTCAACTCCGATCAGTGCGTGATCGCCGCCACCGAGATGGCGACGCGCCTGATGCAGGACGCGCGGACCGGTTGACCCCGGACACGGACGGTTCGCGGTGACCAGCCCCAGCGTCCTCACGAGCGAGCCGCGCCGCGTCTCCCTCGTGATCCCGACGTGGAACGGCGGCGCCCGGTTCGAGGAGCTCCTGCTCGCGCTGTCGTCCCAGGAGTTCGAGGAGGGCCTGCAGCTGGTCGTCGTCGATTCGGAGTCCTCGGACGGCACGCCGGAGGCCGCCCGCTCGGCCGGAGCGCGGGTCGAGACGATTCCGCAGTCGACCTTCAACCACGGCCGCACGCGCAACCACGGCATCGGACTCGCCTCCGGCGAGCTCGTCCTGCTCCTGACGCAGGACGCCGTTCCGATCGGCCCGCACTTCGTGTCCGCGATGGTGTCCGCCTTCGACCGCGGCAACGTCGACGGCGCCTACGCGCGGCAGTACCCGCGCCCGGACTGTGACCCGATCCTGGCGGAGCGCCTCCGGCAGTGGAGCGCGTCCCGGGACGAGCCGGTGCTGCAGGTCCTCGCGCCGGGGAACCCCGAGGAGGCGGAGGCCCTCTTGCGGGCCGAACTGGAACGCTTCGCTCCGCACATTTTCGCTATTGTCCTCGGCAGCGGCTTTGG
>CAZDYS010000568.1:0-3057 GCA_964509445.1 uncultured Planctomycetaceae bacterium | reverse complement strand
GGTCGAACCGGTAGAGCGGCACCCGCCGTGAGTCGACCGACAGCAGTCGACCCTCGATTCCCAGTTCGTGACTCTGCAAGGAGGCTCTCGGAGGGCGTCCCTCCGCCCCGCATTCTAGGACATCCGGGGGCGACGACGCTGCGCCCGATGCGCCTCTGGGCCCTCTGGGCGCCCACTCCGCCGCGAACTTGCCCGAACTTCTCCCTATTCTCGGTTCGGCACCTGCCCGGGACGGCCGGGCCGCTATATTCGGTTCCTGTTCGGGTCCCGGCGGCAGGGCCGCCTCCTCCCCCCCCCCTAGGCCACCGCCGGGACCCGACCTCCTTCCCACCCGATACGAGAGAGAACCCCATGAACACTCCCCTTCGCCACCAGGGCCTGACCGTTCAAGACGCTCCCGCGCCGGGCCGGCGCACCCAGCGGCCGGAGTTCTTCTCCTACTGCTTCTTCGTCGGACTCATCGCCACCACGTTCCTGGTCTGAGCGATGTCTGCCACCCCGCTGACCCGCCGTCAGAGAGACATCCTCGAGTTCTTTCGCGCGTACATCGCCGAGAACAGCATCAGCCCCACCCTCGAGGAGGTCGCCCAGCACTTCGGCCTCAACAAGGTGACCATCTTCGGCCACGTGTCGGAGCTGGAGCGCAAGGGGGTCCTGCGTCGTGCGGCGAAGGGCATCAGCCGCGGCCTGCAGCTGACGGAGGGCGACGACAGCCCGGTCGACGAGCCCACGCCGTCCTCCGGCCTGCCGATCCTCGGGACGATCGCTGCTGGCGCACCGATCTCCACGCTCGAACATCCCGAGGTCCTCGCTTTCGAAGAGCTCGCTCCTCAAGACCGCGACGTCTATGTCCTCCGTGTTCAGGGCGACTCCATGATCGAGGATTCGATCCGCAGCGGAGACCTGGTCGTGGTCGAGCGACGCACGAACCCCCGGAACGGCGAGACGGTGGTCGCCGTTCTCGAGGGCGAGGTCGAGCAGGAAGCAACGCTCAAGCGCTACTACCGGGAAGCCGACGGACGGATTCGCCTGCAGCCGGCGAACGAACGCCTGCGGCCGCTGGTGGTCGATCAAGTAGAAGTGCGAGGCGTCGTGATCGGAGTGATCCGCCGCTTCTGAACCGAGCAACAACCCGGTGGACGGTTCGCCGTCCGATGTCGTGAGAGAGACGAGGGTGGCCGAAAAAGCCTCCCTCTCTTTCTTTGGGGGAGCCCCGGAATCGGATCCTGCCGCACCGGAAGAGCCCTTCGGGACGAGTGCGACGCCGATGGCCAGACGCCGTCCCCGTTTGGCGCGAGCTTGCCGCACCGGGCTCCCGCGCGGATCGGCCAGGAGCGCACTCCGTCCACGGGATGCCGCTCCCTGACGACCCCGCTCCTATCGACGCCGCCCCAAGGCCCCGGACGAAGGCAACGAGGTGAAGGTCCAACTCCAGGTCGGTGCGGGCTCCCGCACGATCCGGACGTTCTGCGGGAACGAACCGAGGCCGGACGCGAAGGCCGGGGCCCCGAGGAAGCTCCCACCGGAGGAGATGTCGACCACCCGACCGCGATACTCCTCGACGGCCAGGAGACGCCCAGCCAGATCGAACGCGATCGAGTCGACCACGTCCAGTCCGCTCGCGAAGACCGGCAGCGAGCTCGCACTCCCCCCGTCCTGTACCTCGAGCACGCGACCCGCCAGCAACTCGCAGACGAACAGACGCCCGTCCGGGGCCTCCGCGAGATCGTAGGGCGACTGCAGGCCGAACACCTCCGGGCTGGCAGCGCTCAGATCTCCACCGTGCGTCGCATCGGTGATCTCACCGCTGGACTCCTCGACGACCAGGAGGGTGCCGCGCCTCGTCCGAAGGAGCCCACGAGGACCCGCGAGGCCGGTCGCGAACGGGACCGCGGCAGCGAGATTCCCACCTCCGCGCACGTCGGTGAGCTCTCCCACGGCGCGCTCGGCAACCAGCCAGCGCCCATCGCCGTCCTCGACCAGGCCCCGTGGATCGGTCAGGCCCCAGGCAAGTGGAGCCGCCATGCTGAAATCCCCACCGTCGGTGATGTCCGTGACCTCTCCGGAGCCCCGCTCCGTGACGAGGAGCCTCCCCGAAGCGGTGTGCAGCAGTCCGTAGGGGGAGCTGAGCCCGGTCGCGAACGCTACGGCGCTGGAGAAGTTACCTCCCTCCGTGATGCGCAGAACCGTTCCTGGTTGCGCCAACACGACATAGGTCCCCGGCGTGGGTTCGTCGCACCGTGCCGGAGCCAGGGCGAAAAGCAGAAGCAGGAATGCCTGGTGGATCATCACTGCACAGTGCCGATGGCACCGACGATGCACAAGAGCTCTGGAGGAGCCCCCGGTACACGCGATCGGGAGTGGACAAGCCGCTCCATGTCCACGGACCTCCCCCCGCGGCATACGTCGCAGCTATCCATGAAGAGGAGCCCCTTCTCTCCATGCGAACCCTATGGAGACGGAGGAACGCGCACCTGCACGGACTCGTTGCCGGAATGCGCTGGCCGAAAGCCCCAAGGCCCGGGGGTCTCGATCTCTCGAGAGCCACAGTCTGGCCCGGGCCACAGGACTCGCAGGAGGGATTCGCCTGAGACCCCGGAACGCCGAGGAATGACTCGGTGACGCGATGCGGACACGAAAAAAGCCCCGCTGGCTGAGCCAGCGGGGCTGAGAAAACCCGGTGATACCTACTTTCTCGCGCGAAGCAATATCATCGGCGGGACCTGCTTGACGACCGTGTTCGGGATGGGAACGGGTATGGCCAGGGACCTATGATCACCGGGAGAGCGTATCGAACAGACGTGGAACGTCTGCTCGATCTGAAGTTGGTGAATTGGAAGCGAAGTGACGCCTCGAAAGAGACGACCTTGTCCCGCGTGGTCGTTTGCGACCACGAGGAAGAAGGTGGTTAAGCCGATCGTCCGATTAGTACTGGTAAGCTGAACACGTTGCCGTGCTTACACCGCCAGCCTATCAACCTGGTAGTCTCCCAGGGGACTCATGGGATGACTCGTCTTGGAGAAGGCTTCGCGCTTAGATGCATTCAGCGCTTATCCG
>CAZDYS010000567.1:0-3058 GCA_964509445.1 uncultured Planctomycetaceae bacterium | reverse complement strand
ACGCCGGACCAGACGATCAGCGTGGTCACGCTCGAGCGGAAGTGCAGGTAGAGCAGGACGAAGACCAAGGCGAGCGCCACGGGGACCACGAAAGCCAGCGTTCGCTGCGCGTGGACCTGGTGCTCCCAGGTCCCGATGAAGGCATGGGAGACGCCGGACGGCACGCGGAGGCGCCCGGCAGTGATCGCGTCCGTCACGGCTCGTTCGGCGGCCTGCACGACGTCGACCTCGGCGAAGCCGTCACGCTTGTCGAACACGACCGTGCCGGTGAGGAACGTGTCCTCGCTACGGATCGCCTGCGGCCCGCGCACATAGCGCACCTCGGCCAGCTGCGCGAGCGGGATCTGTGCTCCGCCCGGAGTGGGGACGAGGATCGAGCCCAGGTCACCGGGCCCGTCCCGCAGCTCGCGCGCGTAGCGGACGCGCACGGGGTAGCGCTCGCGTCCCTCGATCGTCGTCGTCAGCGGCTTGCCGCCGACCGCCACCTCGATCACCTCCTGCACGGAGGCGACGGAGAGGCCGTGGCGCGCGAGCGCGCTGCGGTCCAGGTCGATCTCGAGATACGGCTTGCCCACGATCCGGTCCGCGAGCACCGCGCTCGGCTCGACGCCGGGCACCTCCTTCAGCAGGGCTTCGAGCTCCAGCCCGAAGCGCTCGATCGTCTCCAGGTCGGGGCCGCGCACCTGAATCCCCATCGGCGCACGCAGGCCGCTGGAGAGCATGACGAGCCGGGCTGCGATCGGCTGGAGCTTCGGCGCGCTGGTCGTCCCCGGCAGCCGCGCCGCCCGCACGATCTCCTCCCAGACGTCGTCGGGGGTGCGCACGTGGTCGCGCCACAGACGCACGGGCTCGCCGTCTTCGTCCACACCCCACTCGGGGTGCAGGTTGACGACGGTCTCGATCATGCCGATCGGCGCGGGGTCGAGCGCCGAGTCGACGCGGCCGATCTTGCCCACGACCTGGCGGACCTCCGGAACCGCGGCGATGGCGGCATCCTGCGTCTGCAGGACGTCGAGCGCCTCCCCGATCGACGCGTGCGCCATCGTGCTCGGCATCCACAGGAACGAGCCCTCGTCGAGGGGCGGCATGAACTCCCTGCCCAGGCCCGGGAACAGGTCGCTGCCGACGTTCCACAGGCTCGCGGAGCGGACCTCCTGCTCGTCGAGCCCGACGCTGCTCGCGACCCGGGGGACGAAGGAGAAGACGCGCTCGAACCCGAGCCAGGCGCAGAGCCCGGACAGGACCGCGAGGGCGGGAATGGAGAGCGTCGCGAGCTTGTTCCCCAGGCACCAGGCGAGGACGCGCGGGTAGGCGCGCTGCACGAGCGAGAACAACAGGAGCAGCGGGACGACCGTCAGGGCCGCGAACACGAGCTGCTGCCAGGGCGGTGCGCCGGTGCCGAGGGGTTTCCAGTGCCGTGCGAGGAGGACGAGGCCAAGGGCCGCGACGGCGCCGTAGACGACCAGCGACCGGCCACGGCTCTTCGGCGCGGCCGGTCTGCCGAACAGCGCGTGCGCCGCGGCCGGCAGCACGGTGAGCGTGAGCACGACGGAGGCGAGCAGCGCGAACGTCTTCGTGAAGGCCAGCGGCCGGAACAGCTTGCCCTCGGCGCCGCTCATCACGAACACGGGCAGGAAGGAGATCACGGTCGTCGCCACGGAGGTCGCGACGGCGCCCCCGACCTCGAGCGTCGCGCGGTGGATCACCTCGAGCCGGGACTCCTCCGCGTCCGCCTCCTGCAGGCGCTTGACGATGTTCTCGGAGACGACGACGCCGACGTCCACCATCGTCCCGATCGCGATCGCGATGCCCGAGAGCGCCACGATGTTCGCCTCGACGCCGAACCACCGCATCGCGACGAACGAGACGGCGATCGCGAGCGGCAGGAGCGCCCCGATCAAGAGCGAGCCGCGCAGGTGCGAGAGCAGGAGCACGACCACCAGCACGGTGATCAAGAGCTCGTTGACCAGCGCCGCACTCAGCGTGTCGAGCGTCTCCTCGATCAGTCCGGTCCGGTCGTAGAACGGCTCGATCGTGACCTTGCTCGTGGTCAGCCAGTCCGGCCAGGCGTCGCGGCCGACGCGCGTGGCCCAGGCGGTCCAGGCGGCCTGGTCGATCTCGACCGCGTCCGCGGGCGAGAAGGCCTGGAAGCCCTGGGAGGCGGCGAAGGCTTCCAGCTCCGCCCGGCGGACGTTCCTCGCGTCGACGAGGACGCGCAGCGGGAGTCCCGGGGACAGCCGCTCGATCTCCCGCTCGACGTTCTCGATCACCTGGAGCGGGTTGGCTCCGTAGCGCGTGACCACCACGCCGCCGACCGCCTCGGCGCCGGCGCGGTCCAGCGCTCCGCGCCGCAGAGCAGGTCCGCGGACCACCTCGGCGACGTCGCCGATCCGGATCGGGACGTTGTCGGCCGCGCGGACGACGGTCTCCTCGAGGTCCTCGAGCGACTCGACGAGCCCGAGCCCGCGCACCAGGTACTCGACGCGGTTGACCTCGATCGTGCGAGCGCCCACGTCGAGGTTGGAGTTGCGAACGGCCTGGAACACCTCCTGCAGGCTGACGCCGTGGGCGCGCATCGCGTCGGGGTCGACGTCGATCTGGTACTCCTGCACGAAGCCGCCGACCGAGGCGATCTCCGCGACGCCCTCCGCCGAGGCCAGCGCGTACCGGACCACCCAGTCCTACAGGCTGCGGAGCTCCGCGAGGCTCCAGCCACCGACCGGCTCCCCGTCGGGATCGAGTCCCTCCAGCGTGTACCAGTACACCTGTCCGAGCGGCGTCGCGTCCGGCCCCAGCGTGGGCTGCACGCCCGCGGGGAGCGTGTTCGCGGACAGGCTCGCGAGCTTCTCCAGCACCCGACTGCGCGACCAGTAGAACTCCACGTCCTCCTCGAACAGGACGTAGACGGTGGAGAAGCCGAACATCGAGACGCTGCGCACGGTGCGGACGCCGGGGACGCCCAGGAGCGCCACGGTGAGCGGATAGCTGACCTGGTCCTCGACGTCCTGGGGGGAGCGACCCTCCCAGCGCGTGTAGACGATCTGCTGGTTCTCGCCCA
>CAZDYS010000566.1:0-3059 GCA_964509445.1 uncultured Planctomycetaceae bacterium | reverse complement strand
GCCGGTGCCGGCGGGGGGGGGCCGTCTTCCCCGGGGCAGGACGCCAGGAGCGCGGCCCCGGCGAGGAGCCAGGCCCGTCCTCCGCCTCGTCGCCGCGCGACGGCCAACCGCTCAGGCCTCCGCACGCTGGTCGAATCGCGCCAGGAAGGCCAGCGCCCGCTCCGTCACGAAGGCGTAGGTGCGCTGCACGGCGTCTCCGATCGGGCCGAGGCCCTGGGCCGGCGGGAACGCCCCGAAGGTCCCGGTGGCCTCCAGGAACACCGAGCGCGGGTCCGGCGCGTAGGACTCCACGCGCAGCGCGAACCCCCAGGGCTCCTCCTGCGTCGGCGGGAACACGAGGCGCAGGCCGTAGAGCTGGGCCTCGCGCTCGAAGGCCGTGAGCTCGTCGTTCATGCCCAGGACGCCCTCCTTCAGGAAGCCGCGCGAGTCGCCGAAGCTGCGCGGGTTGACCAGGGTGCGCACCGTCACGCCCACGGCCGTGAACACTGGGACCGGGGTCTCCTCGAGCTGCAGCCCGGTGGTGGTCTCGAGGCGCGCGACGAAGTCCTCGGCGGTGATGCCCGTCAGCTCCTCGCGGAACTGCACCCGATCCGCCAGGAACGTGGCCGAGGAGACCGCGCCCGGTTGGGTCTGGGCGTTCGACAGCACGATCCCCTGCGGGGTCGCGTGGAAGCTCCCGTACAGCGGCGGGGTGCCCTCCGAGAACATCCGGTTGTGGACGCGCTGCACGGAGGCCGGGTCGGGGACCTGCGGCGGGTGGAGCACCTCGCAGAGGAAGGCGATGGAGCGGGGGGCGTAGCGCATGGAGCCCGCTCTGGAAATGGCGGGAACATCGGACGGGGACGGGCCGTCCCGTGGGATGGCTCGAGGCCGGCCCATGGTAGCAGGCACGGCCCGTGGGCCTTCTCACCCACGAAACTCGCACCTCGCGGCCCCCGGGATAGACTTCTCCGGCCAACGGCCCGCGAACCCCCTCGAAGGGGTCAAGCCGGGAGCGGATCGGCCCGAAACGATCCTGCGGTTTTTGCTCTCACACCTCGCGGAGCCCCCTCGTAGACCGCAGCCCAGCTCTTCTGTCCTGAACCCCTCCTCCCTCTTTTTTCC
Source organism: uncultured Planctomycetaceae bacterium (assembly GCA_964509445.1). Taxonomy (GTDB): domain Bacteria; phylum Planctomycetota; class UBA1135; order UBA1135; genus CAZDYS01. The sequence continues at coordinate 1,955 of CAZDYS010000566.1, read as the reverse complement.
ACCCATGTCGCGTCAACGCATCCTCTCCTCCCCGGTCCGGCCCACCCTGTGGGGCGCTTCCTGCCTGCTGGGCCTCCTCGCCGTCTCGTGCGGGGGCGGAGACAGCGCGGACGGTTCGGCCGCTCCGGCGGCGACCGCCTCCCAACCGACGGCCGCGAAGGCCGAGAACAAGGGCAAGGGGAAGGGCAAGGCGAAGCAGCAAGCGCTGCCGAAGCTCAGCGCCGCGAACCCCGCCGGAGCGCGCCCCGAGGGCATCGAGCTCCCGCCGGACGACCCGATCCTCGGTCCGGCCCTCGTGATCAACGGGGAGGTCGTCCCGCACGACGAGGTCCGGCGCCAGGTGATCTACGGCGACCGTGGCCGCGCGGCGATGGAGACCAAGAAGCTCTCCCTGATCGTCGAGCAGGAGATCGCTCGCCGCGTCGCCGAAGGCGCCGACCGCGAGGCGTTCCGCGTCTCCGAGGCCGAGGCCCAGAAGGCCATCGACGAGACCAACGAGGAGCTCAAGGAGACCTACCCGGACGACGAGATGCGCCTCGAGGACCTGGCTCCGGTCGGTCCCGACGGAATCCTGAGCCAGGTGATGCTCAGCAAGCTCTTCATGAAGGTGTTCATGCCCGATGGACACCCGAGCGAGTACCCGGTCACGACGGTCGCCGCCTTCAACAACAGCAAGGAAGGCCAGGACCTCTACAACGCGTTGATCAAGGAGTACGAGCTCCAGAAGGACAACGACCGGGAACTCAACCCGATGTTCCAGCAGATGGTCTTCCAGACGCTGAACGAGTTCCTGCAGGAGACGTCCGACATCCGCGTCGGCGGCGGCCTCCCGGACGGCATCGCGCTGAGCGTGAACGGCCAGGAGGTCTCGATCCAGGAGATGTGGGACGGCATCAAGGACAACGTCTCCATCTCGGACGTCCGCTACGCCAAGCAGTGGATCGTCAACATGAAGCTGCTCGAGCAGGACTTCGGCGGCGACTGGCTCTCGGAGCAAGAGGCCCTGGAAGCCTGGAACGAGCACGCCGCGGCCTACGAGAACACGATGTTCCCGGTCGACCGCATGGCGCTCCTGATCAAGAAGTTCCCGAGCATGCAGGCCTACAAGGACTTCCGTCACGCCTACAGCACGCACCACAAGCGCATCGCGAGCGAGCTCGACGCCGAGACGCTGCGGAACTTCGCCAACGAGCGCACGAAGCTCCTGATCGGCCAGACGCAGGTCGACGTCGACATCATCCTGGTCTCCGCCTACGACTTCAAATCGCGTCGCTGGCTCCCGAACGGCTGGGAGGACGCCACTGCGCGTACGGAGGAACTGCTCCAGCGCCTGCGTGACGGCGAGATCGACTGGAACGAAGCCGTCGAGCAGTACTCGGGCTTCTACGACCCGCCGATCCCGGCGAACGGCAACGTCCCCGCGAACATGCGCAAGGCCAAGGGTCGCTTCCGCGGCAAGACGCGCAACGGCCTGATGCAGATGATCGAGGAGAGCGAGTACCTCCAGTTCCTCAACGGCGAGCTCATCTCCGACTACATCTTCTTCCGCCAGGAAGAGGGCAAGGTCGACGGCCCGTTCCGCGGCCCCTACGGCTGGTACGTCTCGCTGCTGCGTCGCCGCAACGTGGCGCCGAACAACATCAACATGCCGGAAGAGAAGCTGATCGAGATGGCCGAGCAGGACTACACGATCACGAGTCTCTCGCGCTACGCGCAGGAGCTGATCGGCCGCAACCAGGTCTACGGCCTGCAGTAGGCCCCGGCTCCTCCTTCGGAACGCCCCTCTCGGGCCTGCGGTGCGCCGCCGGCCGGGGAGGGGCGTTCTTGCTTTACAGCGGATCACGACGCGCGGATCATCCTGCGGATGAAGGCCCGATTCGGCGGCATGCTCGAGCTCCTGAAGCCGCACCTCGTGCAGAGGAGTCGAGCGATGGTGGCGATCCTGTGTCTCGGCG
>CAZDYS010000565.1:1762-3067 GCA_964509445.1 uncultured Planctomycetaceae bacterium | reverse complement strand
AGGAAGGTCGGGATGGCGGTGATGCCGTACTTCGCGGGCACCTCGGGGTTGTCCTGGGTGTTCAGCTTCACGACCTTCAGCTTGCCCTGGTACTCCTCGGCGAGCTTGTCGACGTAGGGGCCCATCGCGCGGCAGGGAGCGCACCACTCGGCCCAGAAATCCACCAGGACGGGCTCGGAGCTCTGGAGGACGGCGCTGTCCCACTGGTTGTCGGTGACTTCGGCTGCGTTGCTCATGGTCTCGGGCTGGGGGTCGGTTGGGGGAATGGCGGGGGGATCATGGACGAGGCGATGAGGATCGTCCAGCCCAGCCGTTCAGATTCGTCGGCCGGAGGACGGTCGTGACCGAGACCCCGCAGAACGGCCTGGAACGGGGTCGCGCGCGCGAGGGGACGACGGCGTGCCGCCGCGCTCGGCGGTTCAGGAGGCCGGTTCCGGGGCCGGCTCACCCTCGGCCGGCGGCTCGCCCTCGACGGGCTCTTCCTCGTCCAGCAGCGTGTGCCCCACGACCGCCTCGAGGTCCTCCGCGTGCTCCGCGCGCACCTCGATCTCGATGTCGTCCACCCCCTCGGCTTGACGAATGGCGATCAGCTCCATGCGCGCGAGCTCCAGGAGCGCGCAGAAGGAGCCCACCAGGGCCTCGCGCGGGGGCGCCTCCTCGAAGGTCTTCATCAGGCCGCGCAGGCTGACGTGGCCGCCGACCTTCAGCTTCTTGACGACCTCGTCCACGTAGAAGCGCAGCGGGCGTGGGTCGTTGACGATGTGGTGCGGGCGGTCGGCCAGCGTCTCGCGCATCAGGCGCGAGAAGACCGACAGGAGGTCCCAGATCGTCAGCTCGCCGAGCTCGAACTCGCGCTCGGGAGCCGGCGCCTTCTCGTGGTAGCCGCGCTCGAGCATGCGGGCGCGCTCCTTCATGCCGTCCTCGAGGCCGTCGGCCGCGCTCTTGAAGCGGCGGTACTCGAGCAGCTGCTGGATCAGCTCGTCGCGCGGGTCGAGCTCCTCCTCGAGGTCGACCTCCTCGTTCGGGAGCAGCGAGCGGCTCTTGATCGACATCAGGGTCGCCGCCATCACCAGGAAGTCTCCGGCCACCTCGATGTCGAGCGCCTCGAGCTGCTCGATGTAGGCCAGGTAGTCCTCGAGGATCCGGCTGATCGAGATCTCGTGGATCTCGACCTCCTGCTCGCGCACCAGGTGCAGCAAGAGGTCCATCGGCCCCTGGAAGACGCGCTCGAGGCGGACGGTGTAGTCGCGCTTCGCCACTACCAGAGCCCCCCGAGGGTGACGACGTCGACGATGATGCGGAACA
>CAZDYS010000565.1:0-1662 GCA_964509445.1 uncultured Planctomycetaceae bacterium | reverse complement strand
GACTGAGGCGCGGCTACGGCGAAGAAGAGGTCCACGGCGGAAACGGCGCGCGTGGGGAGGGCGTACGCCGAGCCTCGGTTTATAGCACGCGCGCCCGACCCCTCCAGCGCTCCTGTGGCAGCTCTTGCCGCCCCTCGCGTGGAGCGCGGGATTCCCGGTCCGTACAATCGGGTGTTCGCGTGCGCCCGGAATCGCGCGCTCTGCCCGAACTGCTCCCATGACGAACCCCCAGGGGTCTGAAGACCGCCTCGCACAAGCGGCCGAGGTGATCCGCCTCGAAGCGCGCACCATCGAGGGGCTGATCGGACGGCTCGACGAAGGCTTCGACGCGGCCGTCGAGTGCATCCTCGCCTCGCGCGGCCTGCTGGTGGTCACGGGCGTGGGCAAGGCCCGGCTGGTGGGGACCAAGCTGTCCGCCACCTTCGCCTCCACGGGCACGCCGTCGATCGCGCTGCACCCGACCGAGGCGCTCCACGGCGACCTCGGCAGCATCCGCGCCGACGACGTGGTCCTGGCGATCTCGAACTCCGGCGAGACCGAGGAGGTCAAGGCGCTGATCCCCCACGTGCGGCGCATCGGAGCTCGGGTCCTCGCGCTGACGGGCAAGCCGAACTCGTCCCTGGGGCGCCTGGCGGACGTGGTGCTCGACATCGGCCCCGTCGACGAGGCCTGCCCCCTCGGGCTCGCCCCCACGGCCAGCACCTCGGCGATGATGGCGCTCGGGGACGCGCTCGCGATGGTCGTGTCCTCCGCACGCGGTTTCAGCCGGGACGACTACGCGCGCTACCACCCGGGCGGGTCGCTCGGGCGCAAGCTGATGCGGGTGGACGAGGTCATGCGCCAGGGCGACGAGCTCCCGCTCGCGACCGCGGACCAGTCCGTGCGCGAGGTCCTCTTGACCATGTCGCGCACGCAGGGTCGACCGGGCGCCGCGCTGGTCGTCGGGGACGATCACGCCTTGCTGGGCATCTTCACGGACGGGGACCTGCGGCGGCTGCTCGAGGAAGGCGAGCTGGAGGTGCTCGAGACCCCGATCCGCGAGTTCATGACCACCAGACCGAAGACCGTGGCGCCGGACGCGCTCGTCGACGACGCCGAGCGCATCCTGCGCGAGCACAAGAAGGACCAGATCCCGGTCGTCGACGCGACCGGACGCGCCGTCGGACTGCTGGACGTCCAGGACCTGCTCGACACGCGCGTCTGAGCGATGGACTCCTCGGACGCTCCGCAACACGAACCCGCGGTCCAGCGCGCGCTCCAGCAGGCCCGTCTCCTGGCGCTCGACGTCGACGGGACCCTGACGGACGGCAGGGTCGTCTACGCAGGGAAGGACGAGGCGCAGCACTTCGACGTGCGGGACGGCCAGGGCCTGGCCTGGCTCCGCCGCTCCGAGATCGCGATCAGCTGGATCACCGGTCGGGGCTGTACGGCCACCGAGCGCCGCGCGGAGGAGCTCGGCGTGAAGGAGCTGCACCTGCGCGCCGGTCCGAAGGACGACGTGCTGCGCGGTGTGCAGAGCCGGCTCGGCATCGGGCCCGACGAGACGATCGTCATGGGAGACGATCTCCCGGACCTCGCCATGAAGCGCGCGGCGGCCCTCCTGTGCGCGCCCGCCGACGCGGACCCGCGCGTGCGCGCGCGTGCCGGGCTGGTCACGCAGGC
>CAZDYS010000564.1:0-3073 GCA_964509445.1 uncultured Planctomycetaceae bacterium | reverse complement strand
CACGCTCACCTACGAGGCCGTGTACCAGCTCACGCCGCGGGGCATCGGTCAGTCGACCTGCATCGGCATCGGCGGGGACCCGGTCAACGGCACCGACTTCATCGACTGCCTGCGCGCCTTCAACGAGGACCCGGACACCGACGCGATCGTGATGATCGGCGAGATCGGCGGTACGGCCGAGGAGCAGGCGGCGGAGTTCATCCAGTCCGAGGTGAAGAAGCCGGTCGTCGGGTTCATCGCCGGCGTGACCGCGCCTCCGGGGCGTCGCATGGGCCACGCCGGTGCGATCATCTCCGGCGGCAAGGGCAGCGCGGAGGACAAGATCGCCGCGATGAAGGCCGCCGGCGTGCACGTCACCGACAGCCCGTCGCGCATCGGCGCCACGATGGAGACGGCGCTCAAGGAGGCCGGCCTGCTCGAGAGCGCGATGGCCTAGGCGGCGCGGGCTCCCAACCGTGCTCACGAGCCCGCATCGCCTCGGCGGTGCGGGCTCGTTGCATGCCGGCCTCGCCGCATTCGCGTGTCACGTCCGCCGTCCGGGAGCGCATGGACGCTCCGTGCAGAGTCCCCAGCCGCCGGAGGAACCGTCCTGAAGAACGCCTCGCTCGACGCGCTCCTGGAGGAGGTCCGCGCCTGTCGTCTCTGCGAGCCGGTCTTGCCCCATGGAGTCCGGCCGGTCCTGCAGGCCGGGGCGCGTTCCCGGGTGTTGATCGCGGGGCAGGCTCCCGGTCGTCGGGTCCACGCCTCGGGCGTGCCGTTCGACGATCCGAGCGGCGATCGGCTGCGCGCCTGGATGGGGGTCGATCGCGACACGTTCTACGACCCCGACCGGGTCGCCATCCTGCCGATGGGGTTCTGCTACCCGGGGACGGGAGCAGCGGGGGATCTCGCGCCGCGACCGGAGTGCGCGGCGGAGTGGCGGGACAGGCTGCTGGCGGAGCTGAGGGACGTCCGACTCACCCTGGTGATCGGCCAGTACGCCCAGAGATGGCACCTGGACGACGCGGCGCCCTCCCTGACCGAGAACGTCCGCGCCTGGCGCGCGTTCGCCCCTGGTCGTGTTCCGCTCCCGCATCCGAGCCCGCGGAACAACCGCTGGCTGAAGAGGAACCCGTGGTTCGAGGAGGAGCTCTTGCCCGAGCTGCGGCTCCTGGTCGGGCGGGCCCTCGGCTAGCCGCGTTCGCTGCCGGGCGAGGCCTCGCCCGTTCGGCCGAACGCGAACGGTCCACGGGCTCGCGCTGCTCCTGGCGGCGCGGGCCCGTCGTCACGGACCGGCCTCGTCCGCCGGCAGCTCTCCCCAGTACGGCCGGTAGCGCCGCACGAGATCGCGCAGCACCGCGTGCAGCGCATGGAAGCGGGCCGGGGCCTGGTATCCGTAGTCCTCCACCCGATGACGGACGCCTCGGTGGACGACCTCGATCGCAATCGTGTCCTGACAGGTCACGAGGCACGTGTAGTGCGGATAGAGTTCCTCGAAGTCGAGGTCCTCGACCAGGCGGCAGAGCAGCGCGAACTCCTGGATCGGGAGCTGGCCCTCGAACCTGCCGGGCTTCGATCCCAGGTGCTCGTCGTGAGGAGGTGGGTGGGAACGCGGGTGCACCTCCCACGTGACGCGGCCCCCGCGTTCCAGGGTCAAGCGACTCGCGCCGTCGTCGAGCTCCAGGAACTCCAGCCCCAGGCGAGGCCAGTGCTCGCGCACGTCCACCTCGTCGAAGTCGATCGCCCGGGCCGTGACCTCACACGGATCGAGCAGGGACGCGACCGTGCCGGACGACCAGCGCTCGAACGCGAGCGTCCCCAGGTTCCCCAGGAGGCCACCCGCGGCGAAGAGCAGCCAGGCAATAGAGCGAGGCATGGGAGAGCTACCCGCCGCGAGACACGGAGTTTCTCGCGCGGAAGCTCGGGATCCGGGTTCACCCCTCGGCCGCGTCCCCGTTCCGCGTCGCCTCCGAGACGCCGCCGGAGACGACGAAGGCCATCACGTCGCCGGCCGGCAGCTCGATGGGGGTCACGCGCTCCTTCGGGACCAGGATCAGGTTCGCGGCGAAGTTGTAGGACTGCGGCACGTAGACCGAGACCTTGCCCGGTCGGCCGAACTCGGAGAGGTCCGAGCGCGTCACGAAGCCGATGACCTCGACGTCCGGCTGCTCGGAGAAGGACAGCAGCACCGGCTTGTCGAACTTCTTCTGCTCGCTCAGGAACGCCTGCACCATGTCCTTGATCGAGCTGTAGATCAGCTTGACCACCGGGACGCGCGTGAACAGGTCCTCGACGCGGCTCACCATCCAGCGCGTCAGCACGCTGGAGGTCAGCATGCCGATGAGGATCACGCCGACGACGGTGATCAGGAAGCCCGCGCCGGTCCGCGCGACCGGGATGACCTCTCCGTTCGCGAGCTCCAGCTTCCAGTCGCCCGGGATGCGGATCAGCCCGTCCAGCCAGCTGAAGACCGTGATCAGGATCCAGATCGTCGCGCCCACCGGGACGACGAACAGCAGGCCGCGGATGAAGGAGCCGACGAGATAGCGCAAGGGGCCTCGCTTGGGCGGGGGAAGGACCGGCCCGAACGGCGCCTTCTTGGGGTTCTCCATCGCTGCATTGCGCGCTGCGGCCGCCCGGGATGCAACAGGAGGCAGGGCGCACGGAGGCTCCCCACCTCGCCTGGGGGCCGCGGGAGAGCCTCTCCCGGGTGCTCAGCGACCTTTTTTCGGCAGCGACGTCAGGGAGCGTGGCCCCCCTGCGTGGGGTTCCTCGGGGGAGCCGTGGCGGGCCGCTCCCCGGCCCGCGCGCGCCCCGGTCCTGGGACCCTCTCGGTCCCCCGGGCGCTCCCCTGCCACCCAAGAGAGTCCCTCCGCCCACAGGAGGCCACAGAGCCATGATCCTCCGATCCCAAACCACCCTCGGGGCCCTCGCCCTGACGGCGAGCGTGCTCGCGTCGACGACCTCGGCGCAGCGGGCCCACGAGAACCACGACCACCCGACGAGCGCCGACCACCCGACGAGCGGCTCCGGCCTAAGCGCCTTCTGGTGGGCCGACTACGACCAGGACGGCCTGGACGACGCCTTCGTGATC
>CAZDYS010000563.1:0-3074 GCA_964509445.1 uncultured Planctomycetaceae bacterium | reverse complement strand
CTCGTCCAGCGGTTCGTTCCAGGCCTCGCGCAGATACTCCTCGAGGACCTCGCGGACGATCGCGACGCTGCGCGAGAACGTCGCGTCGACCTCGAAGGTCGGCGCGAGGCCGAGCTCGAGGGCGTGGGTCGTCAGCAGCCGCCGACAGAACGCGTGGATCGTCCCGACCTCGAGCTGGTCTAGCGTCGCGCGCAGGGCGCGGGCGCGAACGAGCGCCTCCTCGGCCGGCGGCAGCAGCTCCGTGGCGAGCCCCAGGGGCAGCCGGGCCGGATCCATCGTGCCGCGGCTGGCCGACGCCGTGCGCTGCACGAGGGACAGCGCACGTCCGATGCGGCCGGCCATCTCGGCGGCGGCGGCCTCCGTGAAGGTGATCGCGACGACGCCGGAGAGGACGCGCTGCGCGACCTCCTCGGGAGCCCGCTCTCCGTCCGCGTGTCGCTCCCAGCCGGGTCCCAGGCACCAGGTCAGGACGCGCGCGACGAGGGTGGCGGTCTTGCCGGTCCCGGCACCCGCTTCGAGCAGCAGCGGCAGCGTGAACTCGGTCACGGCGACCCGCCGGTCCGCGGCGTCCGCCGGTTCGCCCGGTCGGCTCGGCACGTCCGGCGAACGCGGCGCCTCGTCCGAGTCGGCCTCGGAGACGGTCTCCGACACCTCGGGAGCGCGCTGCGCCTCGCCCTGCGGCTCCTCCTCTCCGAAGTCGAACAGACCGCGCTGCTTCACTTCGTCTTCTCCCGCTTGCGCTCGGCCAGGTCCCACAGCGCGAGCGTCGCCTCGCCGGTCGGTCCGTCCGGAGCGGCTCCCTCGCTCCAGCCGCGTACCGCTCCCCGGGCTCCGCTGTCTCCGAGCAGGCAGGCGTCCTTCACGCTGCAGGTCTTGCAGGCCGGGGGCGGTTTGTCCTCGCCGCCCTTCACGAGTCGCGGGAAGAACGTGCCCGCCTCCCAGCCACCGAGGAGCGCCTCGATCGCCGCGCGGAAGTCGTCGAGGTGCGCGTCGGCCTTCTGCCCGAAGCCGACCTCCAGGTCCCCCTTGCCGGCGGCGTCGCCGAGCCGGTGTCCGAGGTAGAGATAGCGACCGAAGGCGTCCGGCGCGTGCTCGCGGGCGGCCAGCACGTAGGCCATCGCCTGGAGCTGTTCGCCGCGCGGCAGATCCTTGTTGAGGAAGTCCGACAGCGACTTCGCCTTCCCGGTCTTGTAGTCCGACAGCACGAGCTGCCCGTCCCGGACCTCGACGCGGTCCGCGCGGAAGCGGAGCTCGAGCGGATCGCCCTCGGTCATGGGGACGCGCGCCGTCCCGAACACCTCCGCGCCCAGGACGCCGCCGTCGGGCCAGCGACCCGCCTCGACGGCGAAGTGGTCACGCGCCTCCAGGAGGAACGGACGCGCGACCTCGACCAGCATGCGCACGAGCCCCGGCAGCGGGGCGTGGCTCTTGCGGGCCTCCTTCTCGGCGACCTCGAACAGGAGCGAGTCGAGCTCCTCGCTCGTCGGCCAGGACGGCCGGACGGGCGAGCGCGTGACGACGCTCGCGAGGCTCGCCTCGGACTCGTCCAGCGCCAGGAGGTCGATGCGCTCCAGGACGCCGTGCACGATGTTGCCGAGGGCGAGCCGGTCGATGCCCGGCAGCCGCTCGAGCGGGTCGGGGGCGTCCTCGAAGCGGAGCAGCTTGGTCAGGACGGCCTGCCAGGGACAGCGCGCGACGGCTTCGAAGTGGGTCACGTAGCGCGGGTCGCGCCGCGGGTCGGGACGTACGCCGACCTCTTCCTGCGCGCCGAGGAAGCCGAGCCACGGCGCGAGCGCCTCCGGCCGGAAGGCGCCCTCCTCGAACGCGTCGAGGATGCGGCTCCGCACGCCGGCGGCCTCGCGCGGCAGCTCGCCCGAGGCGAGCGCGGCCGGAAGCTCCGTCGCGAGTCCGGCGCGGCCCTCCGCGAGCGCGCGCCGCACCGCGTGCTCGTGCGCGTCGCACAGCTCGGCCTCGGAGGGGAGCGCGAACACGGCGGGGGCCAGCGGGACCTCTTCGATGCTCCGCTCGCGCAGGAGTCGCTCGACGAGCGGGGAGACCACCTGCGCCTTGCCGTCGTCGTCGGCCGACTGCCAGGACAGCGTCACGTGCGCGGCCGCGGCCGTGAGCTGCGCGAACAGGTAGCGATCCTCGACCCGGCCCGCGCGCTTGATCGGCAGGTCCGGTAGGAGCTCGGTCAGCCGTCGCCGCAGGCGGTCGGGGAGCAGCGGGTCCTCGCTCGTCGCGCGCGGGAACACGCCCTTGTTGAGTCCCAGGACGAACAGGTGCTCGAAGGTGCGCGCGCGCGCCTCCATCACGTCGAGCACCGCGACGCCTCCGGTTCCCTCCTCGCGACCGAAGCCGGGCAGGCTCGCGCGCGGCACGCCGCGCTCGACCAGACCGGCGAACTCCTCGCGCGTGAGCTCCTGCACGCCGAGGCCCGCGAGAGTGCGGTCGAGCGCCACCTCGATGCGCTCCTCCTCCAGGTCCGAGTCACGCCAGCCCAGGTCGCGACGCAGGCGCTCGAGCTCTTGGCGGTGACGGTCGACGCTGGCGCGCGCAGGCCAGCGTTCGAGACGTCGTGCGACGGTGCGGGCGGCGAGCACCGCGGCCCGCAGCTCGTCCCCGGAGAGCGAGCGGCGCGACGCCTTGAACCGGCCCCAGCGCGGGTCGGCCGTCTCCTCGTCCTCTTGCCGCACGCCGGTGAGGACCGGGAGCCCGACCCGGTCGCGCTTCACGAGGTGCGTGTCGACGGCGAGCCCGGCGACGTCCTCCAGACGGGCCGCGCCGCAGACGCGCAGGCCGAGACGCAGATCCGGTCCGACCGGACGTACGCTGGCCTCGCCCTCGGAGCTCTCGATCGCGAGGCGTCGCGTGGCGTCGAGCCAGCGGTCGGCCGTCAGGGTCACGCCCCGGGCGAGGAGCTCGCAGCTCGCGCGAATGCGACGGGCCGCGCCGTCCATCGGCGCGCGTGCCCGAAGCGCCGACCGCGGGACGCCGAGTCGTTCGAATTCGAGCCGCAAGGGCGAGGCGTAGCGGCCGAGGTCGCGCGCCACGACCCCGATGGACTCCGGCGC
>CAZDYS010000562.1:0-3094 GCA_964509445.1 uncultured Planctomycetaceae bacterium | reverse complement strand
CCGACGGCTCGCTCTTGCGGGCGAACAGGACGGTGCTCGCGGCCGGAGCCTGGGCTGGGGAGCTGGGGGCGCGCGCCGGCTCGCGCGTGCGGCTGCGGCCGACGCGCCGTCACCTCGCGGTGACCGCGCCGGATCACGGAGTCGATCCGACGTGGCCCGTCGTGTGGACCGAGGCCAGCGGATTCTACTGCCGTCCGGAGAGCGGAGGGCTGCTCCTCTGCGGCTGCGACCTGACGGACGTCGACCCCGACGTCGCCGGGGAGGACCCGGACGTGAAGGCGGGGATCGCCGAGAAGGCGAGTCGGGCGCTGGCTGCGGGGTTCGAGGACGCGCCCCTCGCGCACTTCTGGCACGGGCTGCGGACGTTGACGCGCGACGATCGCTTCTGCCTCGGGCCGGATCCGGACCTGGTTGGTCTGGTCTGGGCCGCCGGGCTCGGCGGTCACGGGATGACCTGCGGCGTGGAGGTCGGTCGCCTCGTGGCGCGAGCCGTCGCCGGGCGGCGAGACGACGACCAGGCGCACGATCCCGCGCGCCTGGCCGCGTCGTCTGAAGGAGCCTCGAGCTCTCCGTCGTGCGCGGAGTCGACCGCCGCTCACTCGAGCAGCGTCTGAACGACCACCTGCACGACGATCACCTCTTTCAGGTTCACCGTGAGCGTGCGCACGCTCTTGCAGACCTTCTCCCACTCCCCGTTCCCGTTGAGGAACCACTCGTACCGGGGCGCGGCGATCGTCTCGCTCGCGCGCTCGGCGTAGGTGCGCTGGACGACCGCGGAGATCCTCTCCGAGGTCTTCTGCGCGTCGAAGCCCATGGCGGCCACGTCCTCGACGAGGGCGCGAACCGCTTCCGCCTCGGGAGACGAGAGGACCGATGGATCCTCGGGGTCCTCTCCCGTGACGCACAGGAGGAGTTGCGCCTCCGCCGCAGGAAGGGAGCTGGTGGAGTCCTCGGGCGGAGCAGGAGCCGGAGGGAGGAGAGCTGCGATCGCGAGCAGCACGGCGAGCCCGGACTGCGAAGAGACCGGTAGCGTCGAACGAAGCATGGGACACCTCGTGAGGCAAGGGAGGGCGCGTGGAGCGCGGCGCCCTCGGTATCCGCGTCGGGGAAGCGCTGGATTCCCCGGTTCCGCGTCGCTCTTAGGACGGGCTCCCCAAGGGCTCAACGAAGCGAGCGGAATCGACGCGGGCTAGGGCTCGCGCTCGTCGGTGAACGCGACGCGGAAGTAGAGCGACACGTTCACCGGTGCCGTACCGCGCGAGGGAGGCAGGTCGAACGGTAGCAGTCGCGGACCGAGCGGTTGGTACACGAGCAGCGTGCCGTTCACCTCCTGGGTCATGAGGTCCGGGTTGCTCAGGAACTCGCGCGTGAGCGGCGGAGGGACGGGATCCAGCAGGTCCATGTCCAGGGCGATCGCGAGCTCGGTCATCGTCGGGAGTCGGCCCCCGACCCAGCGACAGAACGCCTTCGCGACGTCGACGTCGACCGGCGCGGGCGCGTCCGGACCCGCCACCTTCCGGTGGAGCACCTTGTCCGACCGATCGCGCCCGGTGTTCTCGAGGAAGAGGTCGAACGCGGGACTCTCGACGAACTCCTCGATCTCTCCCGCGGTCACCCACCGACTGCAGATGGAGTACTCCGTGACGTCGCGCTTCTGGTAGATCGAGGGGAACGACGTGAACAGGCAGCGAGGCCGCGGGGTGCGCTCCGGCTTGTGGGGGGGATAGGAGTGGGCGCTCGGGATCGTCAGCCATCCCATGGCCGTTCTCTTCACCGGGATCGCGCGGTCTCGCCAGGCCGCGCGACGGTCCGGATCCGGCAGCCTCAGGGTCCTCAGCGGGGCGAGGGAGTCCACGACGTCGAAGTACAGCTCGTGCTCCAGGCGTCCCGCCGAAGGATCCAGCGCCGACCAGCGGTAGTAGCCCGGCGGCAGGGACTCGGCGAGCGGCACGGGCTCGAACCGGATCAGCGTCATCGGGTCCCGCTCGTCCTTGGCGAGACGATGGAGCTCCACCTCGAGTCCCTCGGTCTCCGGGTAGACGATGCGGCCCCGTCGGCGCGCGGCCAGGTTCACCAGGTGCTCCGGGCAGAGGTTCTCCTCCAGGCGGAAGACGACCTCCCAGGTCCCGCGGCGGTCCTCCTCCGGCAGGTCCTCGTAGACCTCCGCGATGCGGTTCGACCAGCGCAGGGTGCTCTCGTGCACGCGCTCCGCGAGCTCGTCGCCGAGGAAGAGCGTGGCTCCGCTCGCGTCGTGGCGCTCCGCGTCCCCGCGCAGCGCGAACAGGTCGAGGCCCGCGATGAGGAAGTCGCTCTGGGTGTCCAGCGTCTCGAACTCCAGCTCGGCCAGCCTGCCGAGGATCCGGTCGCGCTCCTGGGAAGCCTGCGTCAGCCAGGAGAACAGCACCGCGGAGAGCAGCACCAGGAGGATCGCGGCCGAGGCGACCAGCGCGCGCCGGTTTCGCCGTACCCACATCCACGTGCGCTGCCTAAGCGTGGGGGCCGCGATCGAGATCGGACGGTCCTCCAGGATGGCCAGGAGGTCGTCCGCTAGCGCCTGCATCGAGGGGTAGCGCGCGTTGGGGTCCGGCTGCAGTCCTCGCTGGATCACCAGCTCCAGCTCGTAGGGTGCGTTGGGGACGCGCCTGCGCAGGTTCGGCACGCGCTCCGTCTCGACCGCGTGGCGCGTGGCCTCGCTCGTCTGCCGCGCGAACGGGTGATGCAGGGTCATCGCCTCGTAGCACAACAGAGAGGTCGTGTACTGGTCCGTGCGCGGATCGGAGCCCGTCCGGTTCTCGAGCAGCTGCTCCGGCGCGATGTAGGCGGCCGAGCCGACCAGGGCCTCGGTGATGTTGGGGCGCTCCAGCTCGCCACCGGGCGCGCCGTCCAGGTGCGCGAGTCCGAAGTCGATCAGCTTGGGGCTGCCGTCGGCGTCGAAGACGATGTTCTCGGGCTTGACGTCGCGGTGGATCACGCCGCGGTTGTGGCAGTAGGCGAGCGCGTCCGCGATGCGGTGGAGGAGCTCGATGCGCGCCCGGATCGGCCGGAGCCTCTGGGCGATGCGACGGTGCTCGGCGTCGCTCTTCGCGAAGTCCTT
>CAZDYS010000561.1:0-3095 GCA_964509445.1 uncultured Planctomycetaceae bacterium | reverse complement strand
CGGGCCCGTGCCCCTCGTGCTGTTCGCCCCGGCGACGAGCGCGGGGGCGCTTCCCCAGGTCCTCGCGGGCGCCCTGCTGGGGCTCTTGATCGGGATCCTGGACGCCACCCGCATCGAGGGGGCGGGGGCTCCGACCGAGGGCACCGAGCGCGGCGGCTGAACCGCCCGAGCTCCCCGCCTCCGGCGCGCGCGCGCGGCTGTGGACCCCCGTTGTCCGAGGCTCCCCCGTAGACGGAAGCCGGAATCCGCCCGGCGAGTGCCGCTCCCCACCTTGACTTGGGGGGGAGGAGGCGCACACTGCTTCCGAACTCCTGCCCAGACCCCGCTTCTCTCCGCCTCGGAGAGGCCCATGGCAGGGGGCGCGCAGCGCCTCGCCGTCCGTTGGCCGACCCAGACACCCAGGCGCCTCGGGAGACGTGTCGGGCGCGGGCCACCCCCCTTCTCTCCGCCATGATTGCGATGCGCCGGAACCGCCCTCTGGCTCTCCTCGGGTCGTCCCTCGGACTGCTCGTGGTCGCCTGCCAGTTCGAACCGCAGACGCCCGACCTCGTCTACTCGCTGAACGAAAAGGAGCTCGCGCTGAACAGCGACCTCGCGAGCGACGCGAACGGCCAGGCGCGCCTGGCCGGAGCGCTCGAGTTCCTGTTCGGCACGCCCCAGGCTCCCAGCTATTCGGTGTCTCCGGACTGGGTCGACGACGGGATCAACCCGGCGGACTTCGGCTACAACGCGCTCTACGACGACGAGGCCGCCTGGGACGAGCTGATCGACGGCAACCGCCGCGCGTTCGCACGTCAGCTCGCGGTGATCGAGGACCCGGAGAGCACCTTCGAGGACATGCTGGCGCTGCCGGAGCCGCTCTACGCGGAGGACCTCTGGGAGTCCTGGCAGGCGCACCTCTACGAGGTGCCGCTGCGCGAGGGGGTCGAGGAAGCGTCCGCGTCCGAGGAGGGCGAGGACGCCGAGAGCGACGACGCCCCGGCTTTCGCCACGAACGAGACCGCCGATCCGGACGGCGTCTTCTTCACGGACGACGACGGCAACGACGTCACCTGGCGGGACGAGGCCCTGTACCTCTGGGAGAACTGGTATCCCTCGCTCGCCACGAGCGCGCGGATGTACCGCACGCAGTGCTGGCACTGCCACGGGGCGTCCGGCGGGGGAGACGGCTCGACCGCCGAGTTCCTCAATCCGCTGCCGCGCGACTACCGGCACGGCACCTTCAAGTTCACCGCGCTCAACAACAAGGCGCGGCCGCGGCACAAGGACCTGATGCGGATCCTGACGGAGGGCGTCTACACGACGGCCATGCCCTCCTTCCGCCGCTTCTCCGACGCGCAGATCTCCGGCCTGGCCGACTACGTGCGCCTGCTCGCCATGCGCGGCGAGGTCGAGCGCCTGATGATCGGCGACTTCGATCCCGACGAGGGCATCCACTTCGAGAACCTCCAGGAGAACTACGAGTTCGTCGTGGAGCGCTGGATGGGCACCGAGGAGGAGCTGATCGTGTTCGACGGCGAGGTGCCGCGCTCCACCCCGGAGCGCGTCGCGCGCGGTCGCGAGCTCTACCTGAGCGACAAGGCCGCCAACTGCGTGAAGTGCCACGGCGACCGCGGTCTCGGCGACGGCGAGTCCGTGAAGAACAACCCCGAGGACGCGATCGACGACTGGGGCAACGAGATCAAGCCCCGGAACCTCACCTCGAACGTGTACCGCTTCGGACGGCGTCCGATCGACATCTACCGCCGCATCTACGCCGGCATCAACGGCACGCCGATGCCGGCGCACTACGACATGCAGATCACCGACCCGAGCGGTGAGACGCGGAACATGACCGAGGACGACATCTGGGACCTCGTGTTCTACGTGCGCTCGCTCGCCCTGGGCGACGAGCACGCCGAGGAGCACGGGGAGGACCACGACGCCGGTCACGACGAGGACGCCCACGAGGAGGGTCACTAGATGAGTGCGCTACGGAATCTGCTGTGGCGGCTCTTCGTCGCCTTCCTCTTCCTCCTGGTGCCGATCCTCGGCGTCTACACCTTCGTGAAGGCGCCGGAGTGGAAGCTCTGGTTCCCCGAGGGCGTCTCCACTTACGCCGGGGACATCGACGGCCTGTTCGACCTGATCGCCTGGATGGTCGGCATCACCTTCGTCGCGACGGAGCTGGTGCTCGTCTGGATCATCCTGAAGTTCAGCGCGCGCAACAAAAGCAAGGCCCACTACTCCCACGGCAGTCACGTGCTGGAGATGGTCTGGACCGCCGTGCCGGCGCTGCTCCTCCTGGTCATCGCCTTCTCGCAGATGGGCGTCTGGTCGGACGTGAAGATCAAGCCGCCGAGCGATCCCGGCGACGAGTACAGCCGCGAGAACCCGATGATGCAGGTGTACGCGAGCCAGTTCGACTGGCGCGCGCGCTACCCCGACGAGGAGGGCAACTTCGAGGGCGAGAACATCGTCGAGTCGCCCTACGACATCTACGTCCCGGTCGACACGAAGGTCTTCTTCGACCTCAAGGCGCGGGACGTGCTGCACAGCTTCTTCGTCCCGGTCTTCCGCCTGAAGCAGGACGCCGTGCCGGGCATGACCATCCCCGTCTGGTTCGAGTCGACCGAGGTCGGCAGCTTCGACCTGATCTGCGCCGAGCTGTGCGGATGGGGTCACTACAAGATGGCCGGCAAGATCCACGTGCTCGAGCAGGACGACTACGAGCAGTGGCTCGAGGACCAGCGCGCCGCGCTGTACACGAACGGGGAGGAGGACTAGCCCCATGAGCTCCACCGCACACGCGCCCGCGCGGCCGCTCGGCATCGATCCGCCGGGCACGGTTCACGTCACCCACGACCACCACGAGCGGGGCTGCTGGAAGAAGTACATCTTCTCCGTCGACCACAAGGTGATCGGGATCCAGTTCCTGTTCACGGGCCTCGTCATGCTGCTCTGGGGCGGCCTGATGGCGATGGCCATCCGCTGGCAGCTCGGCTGGCCGTGGCAGAAGATGCCGATCCTGGGAGAGATCCTCTTCCCGGAGACCGGCGGCGTCGTGACGCCCGAGGGCTACACGATGCTGTTCACGATGCACGGCACGCTGATGG
>CAZDYS010000560.1:0-3104 GCA_964509445.1 uncultured Planctomycetaceae bacterium | reverse complement strand
TGGTCGATCGACAAGGTGAAGCTCCGGGCTCCGGTCGAGCCCGGCGACCAGCTTCGCATCGAGGTCGAGACGACCCGAATGAAGGGCGAGCTGGCGCAGGTCAAGGGCAAGGGCATCGTCTCGGGTCGGACCGTGTGCGAGGCCGTGCTCACCTTCACGATGGTGGAGCCCTAGAGAGACATCATGACGACCAACATCCACCCCACGGCCGTGATCGCGGACGGCGCCGAGCTCGGCGTCGGCGTCAGCGTCGGCCCCTATTCCGTGATCGGCGAGCGCGTGCGCATCGGCGACGGGACCCGCGTCGGCCCCCAGGTCGTGATCGACGGCGTGACGACGATCGGACGCGACAACCGCATCCTCGGCCAGGCCAACGTCGGCGGCGCCCCGCAGGACCTCAGCTATGAGGACGAGCCCACGCACCTCGAGATCGGCGACCGCAACACGATCCGCGAGTTCGTGACGATCAACCGCGGGACGCTCAAGGGCGGCGGTCTGACCCGGATCGGCAGCGACTGCCTCCTGATGGCCTGCTGCCACGTGGCGCACGACTGCGACCTCGGGAACAACGTGATGCTCGGGAACAACGTGCTGCTCGCCGGGCACGTCGCGGTGGAGGACGCCGCGATCGTGAACGGAGCCGCCGCCGTGCACCAGTTCGTCAGCATCGGCCGGAACGCCTACGTGGGCGGACTGACCCGCGTGATCCAGGACGTCCCGCCCTTCATGATCCTCGAGGGTCACCCGGCCCGCGTTCGCAAGGTCAACGTGATCGGGCTCGAGCGCGCCGGCTACGAACGCGAGGAGCTCCAGGAGCTCAGGACCGCCTTCCGCCGCCTGTTCCGCTCCGGAGAGCCGCGCGGCCGCGTGGTGCGGGAGCTCGAGGACGGCTCCCCCGGACGCTGCGTGCGCGAGCTCGTGGAGGCTCTGCGCCGCACGGAGGCCGGCGCGAAGGGACGCTACCGGGAGTCGATGCGCGACGTGTTCCTGCGCGACGGCATGGAGCGCGTGCTGGGCGAGGTCCCGTCACAGTGAGCCGTCCGCTACGCGTCGCCGTGGTCGGGGTCGGTCACCTCGGCAGCATCCACGCCCGGATCTACGCGGCCCATCCCGGAGCGGAGCTCGCCTACGTGGTCGACACGCACCGGGACCGGGCCGAGGCCATCGCCTCCGAGCACGGGGCGCGCGCCCTTTCGGACGTGCGCGAGCTGCCGGAGGACGTCGATGCGGCCAGCATCGTGGTTCCCACGGTGTTCCACGCCGAGGCCGCGATCCCGCTGCTCGAACGCGGCGTGCCGTGTCTCGTCGAGAAGCCGCTGGCGGTCGATCTCGCCACGGCGGACCGCATCCTCGAGGCGGCCCAGCGGGGGGGAGCCCGGCTGGCGGTCGGCCACGTCGAGCGGTTCCAGCCCGGCGTGCGCAAGCTCGACGAGCTGGGGCTCGAGCCCCGCTTCCTCGAGTGCCACCGCCTGACGCGGTTCCCGTTCCGCGAGATGGACGTCGGCGTGGTGCACGACCTGATGATCCACGACCTCGACCTGGTGCTGCACTTCGTCGACTCGGAGCTCGAGTCCGTCGACGCGGCGGGCGGGCGCATCCTGACCGAGAGCGAGGACATGGCCTCCGTGAGGCTCGTGTTCGCGAACGGAGCGCGCGCGAACGTCACCGCCAGCCGCGTCTCCCTGACGCCGATGCGGCGGCTCCGGATGTTCGCGTCCTCCGGCTACGTCAGCCTCGACTTCGCCGAGGGGTCGGGGATCTTCGTGCGCAAGGGCGAGGGCTGGGAGGCGGGCCTGCGCGAGCTGAAGACCGGCGATCCGGCGCAGCTCGCGAAGCAGCCCGACTTCGTCACGAACCAGATGCTGGACCTCGTCCAGCTCGAGCTCCAGGGCGAGGAGCGCCCGCTGCAAGCCGAGCTGGACGCGTTCCTGCGCGTCGCGCGCGAGGGCACCGAGCCGCTCGTGACCGGGGAGCAGGGCCGGCGGGCGCTGGCGGTCGCGGAGCGGATCCGCACGAGCACCCAGCAGCAGGGCTGGTAGGGCCGTCAGGGCCTCGCCGGGAACAAAACGCCCGCCGCGCAGGCCGTTCTCGAAACCGGGGTGATCCGCGCCCGGCAGCGGGCTACAGTTCCAGCGTGGAAGCCCACCTGGCGCGTGCGTGAAACCGGTTCGAACCCTCGAGCCTAACAAGCACTCAGAGGGCCCCTCTCAATCCGTGACGGCAGGACCGTCCGGCGTCGGGCCCACCTGAACCCCTCGGGTTCAGGGTTGTCCGGACACGGCGAGGCCGGGAGCACAGCACTTCAGACTCTCTTTGGGTGGGACCCACAAGTCGGTGCGGTCATCGGCGCGACTATCGTGGTCTTATACTGCTTCTCCGGAGGCATTCGCGCATCCATCTGGACGGACGCGGCCCAGTCGATAGTGATGATGGTTGCGATGGCAGTTTTGTTGATCGCGGCGAATGCAAAGGTCGGTGGACCCAGCGAAATGTGGAGCAATCTGCGAGCGCAGGACGCAACGCTCGTGCGTTGGTTTCCTACCGATTTGAGGTTCGGTTTCATCGCGTATTTGCTGGGCATGATGTTCGGTGGTTTCGGAGCAATAGGACAACCGCACATTCTGGTCCGATTCATGGCAATTCGTTCCGTCGATGAAATTCACCGAGCACGCCAAATCTATTTTTTGTGGTTCATCCCGTTCTTCGCGGCTAGCATCGCAGTTGGGCTATATGCTCGTGCATTGATGCCTGATTTGCTTTCGATTCCGCTGACGGAAGGCCTAACCGAATCGCAGGCTACCGAACTCGCGATGCCAGAATTGGCTCGCCGCTTGTTACCCGACGTTCTCATCGGCCTCGTTCTCGCCGGTCTGTTTTCGGCAACCATGTCCACCGCCGATTCGCAAATCCTCGTTTGCTCCGGAGCCATCACTCAAGACATCAATCCACGTTGGAAAGACTCCTACTTCGCATCGAAGGTCGCGACTTTGGCTGTCGCAGCGCTATCGCTTTCGGTCGCACTCTTCGCCGGACAAGTCGTATTCTCGATGGTGCTGGTCGCATGGTCAGCGTTAGGAGCAGGACTTGGACCGCCACTTCTCTTA
>CAZDYS010000559.1:0-3112 GCA_964509445.1 uncultured Planctomycetaceae bacterium | reverse complement strand
TCTGTTGGCGAGCGGACGCACGGTCGGCCGCTGCCAGGTCGAGTCGCCGGGCATGCGCAACCTGCTGCAGCAGATCGGTTCGCGCAGCATGGACGACGTGATCCAGGCCGTCGCCCTGATCCGGCCGGGTCCCGCGGGATCGGGCATGAAGGACGCGTTCATCCGACGCTTCCGCGGCAAGGAGGAACCGCTCCCCCCGCACCCGCGGCTGACGGAGCTCCTGTGGAAGACGCACGGGGTGATGCTCTACCAGGAGGACGTGATGCAGGTCGTCGTGCTGCTCGCGGGGATGGACCTCGCGACCGCCGACGAGCTGCGGCGGGCGCTGGCCAAGAGGCGCTCCAAGGAGCTCGCGCGCCTGCGCCGCATGTTCTACGAGGGCTGCCGGCGCGAGCGCATCGCGCGCGAGGACGCCCAGCACGTGTGGGAGCTGGTCTCGAACTTCGCGTCCTTCGGCTTCTGCAAGGCGCACGCGGTGACCTACGGACGGATCGCCTACCGGACCGTCTACCTCAAGGCCCACCACCCGGCGGCCTACCTGACCGCGTTCCTGAACAGCCACACCGGCTACTACGAGACGCGCGTCTACCTGGAGGAGGCGCGTCGACTCGGCGTGCCGATCCTCCCGCCGGACGTGAACCGCAGCGAAGCGGGCTTCGTGCTCGAGGAGGGCGCGATCCGCGTCGGCCTGGACCGCGTCCGCGGCCTGAGCGAGCGCACGAAGGAGACGCTGCTCGCGGAGCGACGTGCCCACGGTCCGATCCTGTCGCTACCGGACTTCCTGCGTCGCGTGGGAGCCCGCGTCGACGAGACCGAGCACCTGATCCAGTGCGGTGCGTTCGACGCCTACGACCGCACGCGGCCGGAGATGCTCTGGCGCCTGCACCTCTTGACCACGCCGACGCGCCGACCGCCGCGCGATCTCGTGCGCGAGGGAGGGGCACTCGACCCCGCCCAGCTGGCCGCCTGCCGGCTCTCTCCCGACGAGCGCGCGCGCCGCGGCCAGGGCACCGGCGGGTGGTCCCAGAGCGGCATCGGCCTGGGAGGGCTCTCGCTGTCCGAAGGGGAGAGCGCCTCGCTGTTCCCCGAGCCCCCGACGCCGGCCCTGGCCCTCCCTCCCCTGCCGGAGACCGACGCCGTCACGCGCGGACGGCTGGAGCTCGAGCTGCTCGGGCTGACCGTCACCGCGCACCCGACCGCACTGTTCCCCTGCGAGGCCGACGACCGTCTCGCGGAACGCCACGGGCCGCGCTTCCCCTGCGCGGAGATCCGTCAGCGTCCGGGCCAGGAGGGGCACGTGCGCGGCTGGCTGGCCGCCTCGCGGCGCGTGCGCACCGCCGACCGCCGCTGGATGCGCTTCCTGACCATCGAGGACGACACCGGCCTGGCGGAGGTCGTCGTGTTCCCGGACGTCTACGAGCGAGACGGGCACCGGCTCACCCACCGCGGCCCGCACATCCTGGCCGGCCGCGTGGAGGATCAGCTCGGCGCACGCACCCTGCACGCCGAGGAGATCGTCTGAAGACCTACTTCTTGTAGCGCAGGCTGACGTTCTCGCGCCCCATGCTGCGCAGGCGCTCGGTGGACTTCTTGAGGCCCAGGTTGTGGGCCTTGGAGACGACGCTCTTCACCGAGCGGTCCAGCTCCTGGGCGATCTCGAGGTTGGAGCGCGACGGGTAGTCGCGCTTCAGGATCTCGAGCTCGGCCGCGGTCCAGCGCGGCATGCGGGTGGAGGACTCGCCGCTGAGCTTGCGCACGAAGGCCTTGTCCTTCGCGAGCGCGAAGCGCTTCGCCATGGCCTCGACCTCGGACTCCGGTCGCCCGAAGATCACGGCCAGGTCCTTCTCGGTCCGCGTGCCGTAGATCCGCTTGAGCTCGGCGATCTCGTCGCGGCTCCAGTCGCCCTCCTGACGGATCCGCCCGAGCTCGAGGATCTGCTCGCGCACGTCCTTCACGTCGCGGCGCAGGACCCGGGCGATCACCTCCTCGCTCGTGGCGCCCAGATAGCGCTTGAGTGCGAGGACCTCGTTGGCGGTCCAGGGCCCGCGGTGGTCGCTGACGGGAAACAGCTTCTCCGCCATGCGGCGGACGCTCGAGACCGGTCGGTTCAGCTCACGCGCGATGGAGGCGTCGTCGCGGAGGCCCCACAGCTCCCGTAGGCGCTGCTGCTCAGCCTGTGACCAACGACCTCGTCGCGGCGAAGTGGATCGGCCCTGAGGACCGTTCTTCCCCTGCACGTGGATGCCTCCCTCTGGTTAGAACCGTGCTACGAACGCCACGGTGCACGGGCTCCCGCAGGATGGGGATGAAGCATGGGGCCTGAGCGAGTTGGGGAGGCACGAGCTCCGTCGACCGCGCGATTGTAGCGGGTCGGCCACCCCCTTGGTAGGCACGCGCTCGCGCCAAGTCAGCTTCGATCGCTGGCGGGAACGGGACCTGTCCGATTCGTATACAGCTGGTCGCGCATGTGCCCGACGTGGACCTGGACATCCTCGTTGCGCGTCGCGGCCAGCACGTCCTTGGAGTAAGCGACGAGCTCCGCGTGCGACATGCGGCGCACCGCATACTTGATCTCAGGTACGAATTGGGGTGCGACACTGACCCCGTCGAAGCCGAGGCCGCACAGGAGCAGGGCCGTGGCGGGGTCTCCGGCCATGTCCCCGCAGACGCTGGCGGGGATGCCGACCTCCTCCGCCAGACGCGCCACCTCGGCCAGCGCCCGCAGGACGGCGGGGTGGTGCGGGTCGTAGAGGCCCGCCACCCAGCTGTTGTCCCGATCCACCGCCAGGAGGTACTGGACGAGGTCGTTCGTGCCGACGGACACGAAGTCCATGTGCTCGCAGATGTCCCGCAGCGTGAAGAGGACCGAGGGCACCTCGACCATCGCTCCGACGGGGATGTCCGCCGCGACGGCGTAGCCCTGCTCCTCGAGCTGGCCGCGCAGCTCGCGGAACAGGCCGCGGATCTCGAGGACCTCCTCCACCGAGGTGATCATCGGGATCAGGATCCGCACGTCCCCGTGGGCCGAGGCGCGCATCATCGCGCGCAGCTGCACCTGCAGGAAGTCCCGCCACTGCAGCGTGATCCGGATCCCGCGCCAGCCCAGCGCCGG
>CAZDYS010000558.1:0-3119 GCA_964509445.1 uncultured Planctomycetaceae bacterium | reverse complement strand
TGCCGTGACGACCGTCGCGAGCTCGCTCGCCGGCGCCCCGGCGCTCGTACAGCTGGCGGCCTCCTCCGTCGCGGTCCTCTTCGCGGGCCGGACCACGCTCGGCAACGGGCTGCGCGCCCTGCGACGTTCGGCGCCGGACATGAACACCCTGATCGCGCTCGGCTGCCTGGCCGCGCTCTTCGCCGGCGCCGCCGCGACGCTCGGGTGGACTCCGGTCGGAGCTCCCGAGCCGCACCTGCGCGCCGCCGCGATGACGATGACCTTCACGCTGCTCGGGCGGCTCGTCGAGAGCCGTGCGCGCTCCCGCGCCGGAGAGGCCGTGCGTGCGCTGCTCGACCTCGGCACCCCGACGGCGCGGGTGCTCCGACGCGGCCTGGAGACGGAGGTCCCGCTGGAGGAGGTCCGGGTGGGCAACCTGGTGCTCCTGCGGCCGGGCGAGCGCGTCCCCGTCGACGGCGTCGTCATGACCGGAGAGACGGAGGTGACCGAGGCGCTCCTGACCGGAGAGAGTCGCCCGCTGCACCGCACCCCCGGGGACCGCGTGCTGGCCGGCGCGATCAACGGGAACGGCTCGATCACGATCCAGGCGCAGGAGGTGGGACCGAACTCCACCCTCGGACGGATCACGCGCGCCGTCCGCGCCGCCCAGGGATCCCGGGCGGACGCCCAGCGGATCGCGGACCGGGTCAGCGCCTGGTTCGTGCCGCTCGTGCTGGTCCTCGCGGTCCTGACGGCGATCCTGTGGCTGGCGGTCGGAGCAGGGACCGAGACCGCCTTCGCCCGCACCGTCGCCGTCCTGGTCGTCGCCTGCCCCTGTGCGCTGGGACTCGCCACCCCCACCGCGATCCTGGTCGCCTCGGACCGCGGGACCCGCGAGGGTTGCCTCTTTCGGAACGCGACGGCGCTGGAGCGCATGGCGCGCGTGGACCTCTTGGTCTTCGACAAGACGGGCACGCTGACGGAGGGAGCTCCCAAGCTCACGACGCTCGCCACCGGCGCGCTTCCCGAGGAGGAGGTGCTGGGCCTCGCCGCCGCGATCGAGCGCGGCAGCGAGCAGCCCCTGGCCCGGGCGGTCCTCGAGGCCGCCGAGGAGCGCGGGCTGCGGCCTCCGCTCGGGAGCGAGATCGTGGCGGAACCGGGGCGCGGCATTCGCGGTCGCGTGGGAGACCGCACCGTGCGCCTCACGAGCCCGCTCGCGGCGGAAGTGGTCCCGCCGGAGCTGGCCGAACCGCTGCGACGAATCGAGAACGACGGCTCGACGCCGGTCCTCGTCTGGATCGACGACGAGGTGTGCGCGGTGCTCGGGTTCGAGGACGCCGTCCGGCCGGAGAGCGAGAACGCGCTGCGCGCGCTCGGCGCGGACGGCTACGGCACGCGGCTCCTGTCGGGCGATCACCCGGGAGCGGTCGAGCGAGCGGCTCGGGCCCTGGAGATCGCGTCCTGGGTCGGCGGGGTTCTCCCGGAGGAGAAGGCCCGGACGATCGCGGAGCTGCAGGCCGAGGGTCACGTCACCTTGATGACCGGCGACGGCATCAACGACGCGGTCGCCCTCTCGGCGGCGGACGTGGGCATCGCCCTCGGCTCGGGCGCGGACGCGGCGATCGAAGCGGCGGACGGGACGCTGCTCTCGAACGACCTGTCGCGACTGCCGGTCCTCCTGCGCCTCGCGCGCCGCACGTCGCGCGTGATCCGCCAGAACCTCGTGTGGGCGTTCGCCTACAATCTCGTGGCACTGCCCGTCGCGGCCGGGGCGCTCGCTCCCTGGACCGGCTGGTCGGTTCCGCCCCACGTCGGCGCCGCGGCCATGGCGGGCTCGAGCCTGTTCGTCGTGCTGAACAGCCTCCGTCTGCGCCTGGTCGACCTCGACCGGAGCACCCCGCTGCGTTCCTGACGCGCCGGGCGACGAGCACCGCTCGCTCGCCTCCCCCCCATCGCGACCCTCGCCGAGCGACGAACCATGAACCGCCTCCTCCCCCTGCTCCCCGCGCTCTCGACCTTCGGGCCCATCTTCATCGTGATGGGTGCGAGCCAGTCCGACGTCCTCGGACGCATCGTCGGCTACGCGGGCGCGGCGATGACCGCCGGGGCGTTCTTCCTGACGCTCGGCGTGATCCGGAAGCTCTCCGAGGAGATCGAGGCGCTGCGCAGTCGCTGACGGCGTCGTCCTCTGCGAAGAGGACGTCTCCCTCATCGAAGAAGCCCGATGACTCCGAGGAGTCACCGGGCTCGAACACGCCGCAGAGGTTCTTCTCAGTACACCCGACGCACTTCGATACGCGCGGCGGGGTTGCGCCAGTCGTAGACGTCCTTGGGGATGTCCCCGATCCCCTGGATGCCGTTGGAGACGTGCACGTAGCCCTCGGCCGGCGACGGGTCGTGCACGCCACCGCTTCCGCAGGGCGGGCCGGGAACGTACATGCAGGACTCGGAGTTCGCCTCGGTGCCGGCGTCGAGTCCGGGCACGAAGTAGGTGCGCTTGCCGATCAGCGGAAGCGGCGCGCCGTCGAGGGAGACGAACGCGTCGTTGGTCGTGATCATCATGCCGGCCAGGCTGACGAGCGGGCGGTTGGGGACGCTGCTGATCATGATCGTCTCGGAGCCGCCGGGCGGAATGCCCGCGGCGCCACTCGCGGTCTCGTAGACCTCCGAGCTCGCGTCGAGCACCGCGCGCAGCGGAGCGTTGTCCCCGTCCTCGGCGAGGATCCCGAGCTCCGGCGAAGCCGGCTCACCGAGCTCGTAGAAGGACGCCCGACGCGAGTGCGTCGCGACGAGGACGGGCGAGATGATCTGCCCGCGCGTGAGGTTCGTGACCGTGACCTCGAACATCGCACCGGCCGTGGGCAGAGCGGCCGGAGCCGGGCTCGCGGCGGGGGCCGGAGTCGGCGCCAGGGTTGCGATGGACAGGGTTCCCAGCGTTCCGAGGACGCCGGACAGGAGGAGCTTGGAGTGCTTCATCGTGATCTCCAGGGAGGGGGGGGGGAAGACGCCGGACGACCCGGCGGTCCTCTTTCGTAGCCGTGAGAAATCACGGCTTCCTCACGGCGAGATCACTTCGCGATGGAGTGTCGTCGAGCGCGCGGCGGTCGGCTCGGGAGCTCGAAGGTGAAGGTCGTCCCCTC
>CAZDYS010000557.1:0-3120 GCA_964509445.1 uncultured Planctomycetaceae bacterium | reverse complement strand
CCGAGGGTCGGCAGAAGCTCTGGCGCTGGCTCGTGGCCGCCGTGCTCGGGTTGCTGGCGATCGAGACCCTGTGGGCGGGACACCTGGCACGGAGGACCTGACGTGGACCAACGACTTCGCCATCTGCTGGAGCGCGTCGAGGAGCGCCGTACGCGGCGAGCCGTGTCCCGCGCGACGACGCGCCTGCTGCTCGTCGTTGCGGCCGTCGCCGCGGGCTGCTTCGTCGCTCGCTCCTGGATCGGAGACCGCGCGGCTCCCGTCGCGCTCGGCCTGTTCGCCGGCGCGGCCCTGCTGCTGCTCGCGACGCGCAGGCTCGTCCGCTCTCGACGGGGCGACCTCGTCGAGACGGCTCGCTTCGTCGAGCGAGAGCGCGGAGACCTCGACGACGCCCTGCGCACGGCCGTCGAGCTGCGACCGGAGACCGAGGACGGACGCTACGGCTTCCTCGCGCAGCGGCTCCTGGACGACGTCTTGCGGCGAGGCCATCGACAGGACTGGAAGAGCCTCGTCGCCGAGGCCGACCTGCGGCGCGGCGCTCTCGGCACGCTCCTGTCCGCCTCCGCGCTGGCGGTGCTGCTGCTCCTGCTCGGACTCGCCCCCTGGGTCCCGCCTCTCGCGCCGGGCGGCTCGACGATCCAACGCACCGTGGCCAAGAGCGAGCTCCGCGTGCTGCCGGGAGACGCCGAGCTCGAGCGGGGCCGCGCCCTGCTCGTCACGGCCGAGTTCGCCGACGGAGATCGGGCTCCCGCGTCGGCCGAGCTGGTCTGGATCGACGACGAGGGCGAGCGCCGCATCCCGCTCTCACGAGCGCTCGACGACGCCATCTTCGCGACGCGGCTCGCGAGCGTGGAGCGGAGCGCCACCTATCGCATCGAGTGGACCGGCGGACGCTCCCGGGAGTACGCGCTCGAGGTGTACGCCCTCCCGCGTCTGGTGCGCTGCGATCTCGCGCTGCGCCACCCCGACTACACCGGCCTTCCGGACCGCGTCCTCCAGGACGCGCGCCGCGCGACCGTACCGGCCGGCACGACCGTCGAGCTCTCCCTCACGCTGAACGAACCGGTCGCCGCGGCGACGCTGCGAACCGAGGACGAGACGCTCACGCTGCAGCCCGTCGAGGGCAGCACCGTCCCGCTCTATCGCACGACCCACGTCGCGCGAGCCTCCACCACCTTCGAGCTGGAGCTGGAGGACGCGGACGGAAGGGCCCCCGAGGCGGACGTCCGGCCCGAGCGCATCCGCATCCGGGTGAGCGAGAACCTGCGCCCCGAGCTCGTCGCACGCTCGGGCGAGCGCCGCGTGTCCGCACTCGAAGAGCTGACCCTGGCCGCCGAGGCCCGGGACGACTTCGGACTCGGCGCCTTCGGGGTCACGTACCGCCTCGGCGAAGGCGCCGAGACGGAGGTCGTGCTCGGCGACGGCGCCTCGCGGGGCGAGCGCAAGGCGTTCGAGCACACGCTCGCGCTGGAAGATCTCGGCGCGCGTCCCGACCAGGTCCTGAGCTTCCACTTCTGGGCGGAGGACACGGACCTCACCGGATCCGTCCGGCGCACGAGGAGCGATCTGTTCCTCGCGCCGGTCCGGCCGTTCGAGGAGATCTACCGCGAAGCCCCCGCAGGCGGAGACTCCGGAGGAGAAGGAGGGTCCGGAGAGGGAGGCCAGAACGGCGGCGGCAACGAGCCGCTTCCCGCCGTGCAGCTCCAGCGCGAAGTCCTGCTCGCGACCTGGAACGTGCTGCGCAGCGAGCTCGACGACGAGCAGTCGCTCGAGGAAGCGCTCGAGGTGCTGCGCGAGAACCAGGCGGCGGTACGCCCGCCGGAAGACGGGGATCCCGAGGCGATCGAGCGCGCGCGCGTGGCGATCGACGAAGCGCTGCGGAAGATCGAGGAGGCCGTCGAGACGACCTCCATCGACCCCCTGGAGGACGCGATCGCACCGGAGACGCGCGCCTACCAGGAGCTCCTGCGACTCGAGGAGGAGGAGCTGGCGGTCACGCGCTCCAACCGTCAGGACCCGGGCTCCAGCCGAGGGAGCGCGGGGGCGAGTCTCGCGCAGGCCGAGCTCTCGGAGCTCGAGCTCCGCAGCTCGGAGAACCGGTACGAATCGGAGCGCGAGGCCGGCCGGGAGACGGACGGCGACCGCGAGGTCCGTCAGGCGCTCAGCCGGCTGCGGGAGCTCGCGCGGCGACAGGACGACCTCAACGACCGCCTGCGCGAGCTGCGCGCCGAGCTGGAAGCCGCCGAGGACGACGAGACGCGGGACGAGCTTCGCCGCCGGCTGGAGCGACTGCAGGAGGCCCAGCAGGAGATCCTGCGCGACACGGACGAGCTCCTCGACCGGATGCAGTCCCAGGAGGCCCGCCAGGAGCTGGCCCAGGAGGCGGAGCGTCTGAGCCAGACGCGTGACAACGTGCAGCGCGCGTCCGAGGCGCTGCAGGAAGGACGGCTGGCCGAGGCGCAGACCGAGGGAGCGCGCGCGCGCGACGAGCTCGAGGAGCTCGAGGACGATCTGCGGGACGCGACCTCGGAGCGGTTTCGAGAACGCCTGCGCGAGCTGCAGCGCGGCGCCCGGTCCCTGGAGCGCACGCAAGAGGAGCTCGCGCGCGAGCTAGCGGAGGGAGCGCAGCCGACGCGCTCGCTGACCGGCGAGAATCCCGAGGCCCGCCCGCGCGAGGAGGTCGTGCGCGACCTGGACCGACAGACCGAGGCCGTCGAGCGCCTGCTCGAGAACATGGAGGAGACGCTGCAGGCCGCCGAGGAGACGGAACCGCTGCTCGCGGAGGAGCTCTTCGACACGCTGGTCGAGTCGCGACGCGACCAGGTGACCGACGCGCTGCGCGCGACGCGCGAGCTCGTTCGCAACGGGCTGCCGCGCGAAGCCGAGGAGTTCGGCGAGCTCGCGCGCGAGGGACTGCGCGATCTACGCCAGGGCGTGGATCGAGCGGCGGAGAGCGTGCTGGGCTCGGGAGTCGACGCGCTCGAGCGTGCGCGCGAGGAGCTCGAGGACCTCGAGGAGCGCCTGGCCAGCGAGATCGATCGCGGTCGCGCGCGCGCCGCGGAGGAAGCCGACGCACCTCCCGGCGGGACGGAAGACGCGCAGGCTTCGACGGACCCCGAGTCC
>CAZDYS010000556.1:0-3131 GCA_964509445.1 uncultured Planctomycetaceae bacterium | reverse complement strand
GGTGCACGCTGCCGATGTCCGCCGACGGCGCGACCGGCGACCGAGCCTCCTGGGGAACACCGTAGGCCTCGTCGGTCGCCGTGGAGTTCGGGTTCCAGCCGGTCGCGTAGGGCGCACGGGCCGGGAGCACGCAGGAAGCGATGCCGAGGACGAGAGCCAGGGCGGGCAGGAACAGGGAGGACCAGCGCGGGCGACGGGGACGATTCATGAGGGCTCCTTCGGCGTTCTGCTCCGAATCCTGAACGTCCGATAATGTATGTTATGTTGCGCAAAGCGTGCCCCGGGGGCTCCCCAGGGCCGTCCCGGCCTCAGGAACGCCTCCGGCACGACCGGGCCGACCTCTCGGGAGCTGCCAGAGTTTCGCGCGCGCCGGTCCTGGCCTCGCGCGCCCCGCCCGCTACCTTCGCGCCCATGAGCGAGCCCCGTACCTTCTCGCGCCGCGGCCTGTGGTTCGACGAGTTCGAGCCGGGCCTCGTGATCCGGTCGCCCGCGCGCACCGTGACCGAGGCGGACATCGTCGCCTTCGCCGGCGTGTCCGGTGACTTCCTCGCGCTGCACACGGACGAGGAGGCCGCGCGCCGGACTCCGTTTCGCGGCCGGATCGCGCACGGCATGCTGGTCCAGTCGATCGCCACCGGGCTGGGCACGCGCTCCGGCGCCTTCGAAGGCACGATGCAGGCGCTGGCCGCGATGACGATCGAGTGGCGCAAGCCGACGCGCCCCGGCGACACCATCCACCTGGAGCTCACCGTTCTCGAGGTGGACGAGAATCCCTCGCGCCGCGCGGGACTGGTCGTGTTCCAGGCGCAGGTCCTCAACCAGGACGGCGAGGTCGTCTCGGACGGCACCTGGCAGACGAAGATCCTGCGCGACCATCCGTCGAACCACGCCAAACCGACCGGAGGCGACCGTGTCGCAGACTAGGCACTGCTTCCTGAATGCCGAGCGCCCCTGTGACCTGACCTGCAAGGCGGCCTTCGAGGTCGACGACCCGGTCGACAACGTGGACTGCTACTTCATCTGGCTCGCGCACCACTTCGGCGAGGGGCTGTTCGAGCTGCGGCGCCTGGTCGAGGGCATGGGCGGAGGACCCGGCGCGCCCGGAGCGATGGGCGGCGGGTTCTTCGGCGGGGGGCCCGGAGGTTCCGGTTCGTCCGGCCCCGGGGGGCCCGGACCCGTCGGTGGGGGTCCCGGCAAGGGCCCCAAGGGGTTCCCCTCGAACTAGGCGCGGCTCCCCCACCGCGCGTTCGTGGCGGCGGAGAGGACGGCGACCGCTAGCGCTTCGGTCCGCGGTACCAGCCGCTTCCGACCGGCGGATCCGCCCCACCGAAGCCCGCCAGCGTCGGGCGAACGCCCTCCTCGGTCGCGCCGGGCCAGTCGATGGTGACCATGCGCGCGGTCGGCAGCGCGAGGCGTGTCGCTCCGTCGAGCGGCAGCTCGAGCGCATGGGCCACGGCGACGCGGACGACCCACAGGTGCGCGACGACGGCGATCGCGGCACCGGCCGCCTGGGCTGCCCAGTGATCGAGGCGCGGCACGACCCGCGCCGTCAGGTCCGCGAGGTTCTCGCCGCCCGGCGGACGACGCGAACCGGGCGCCTCGTGCCAGGCGCGCCAGGCGCCCGGCGAGTGGGCCTCCAGCTCGTCGCGCGTCTGCCCGGCCCAGTCGCCGCGGTCGATCTCGCAGAGGCCCTCGTCCACGTGGTGCGGGAGTCCGCGCTGCTCGGCGATCGCCCGGGCCCCGTAGCGCGCGCGTTCGAGCGTGCTGCTGATCACGCAGGCGGGCGCCGGGGCCTCGGGCACCTCCCGCGCCGCGCGCAGGGCTTCCTCGCGTCCAGCTTCGGAGAGCGGGACGTCGAGCCCGCCGTAGACCCGCCCCTGCCAGGAGGCGTCCACTTGACCGTGTCGCAACAAGTACATCCGGGTCGACATGGCCGCCATGCTAGCACTGCGCGGGATCCGACCGTTGCTCCCCCACCGGACGTGGGCTACCGTCCTTCGTCTCGAAGGCTCTCCAAGGGCCTGTCCAGACTCCACTCACACCCTCACACCCCCGCCTCCATGCTGAGCTGGTTGTCGAAAGCCCTGGTCTCCTCCGTCGGGAGGAAGGCCGTGATGGGGCTGACCGGATTGCTCCTGGTCGGGTTCCTGGCCAATCACCTCGTCGGCAACGTGAAGCTGTACGCCGACGAGGACGGAACCTCGTTCAACGAGTACGTCGAGTTCCTGAAGAGCTTCGGGCCGCTGCTCCTGGTAGCCGAACTCGGACTGGGCCTCCTGTTCGCCGTGCACCTCTTCATCGCGCTCAAGCTGACGATGGAGAACCGCGAGGCGCGCAAGTCCCGCTACCAGTTCCGGAACAATCGCGGTGCCCAGACGCCGGGGTCGGTCTCGATGCACGTCACGGGCGTCCTGATCCTCGGCTACCTGATCAAGCACCTGTTGGACTTCCGCTTCGACGGGGACTTCCTCGACGACCCCGCGGCCAGCGTGAAGACGACGCTGGCGGAGCCGGCCACGGCGATGATCTACATCGTGGCCTCGCTCCTGGTCGGCCTGCACCTCTCACACGGGATCAAGAGCGCGTTCCAGTCCCTGGGCGTGAGCCACCCGAAGCTCGAGAAGCCGCTGCAGCTGTTGGCCTACGCGCTCGCTGCGCTGTTCGCGCTCGGGTTCGCGTCCTTCCCCGTCCGCTACATGCTCCTGGGAGCCGAGTGATGACCAAGCTGGAATCCAAGGCCCCCGGCGGGCCGATCGAAACGCGCTGGGACCGCCACCGCTTCGACATGAAGCTGGTGAACCCGGCCAACAAGCGCAAGTTCCACGTGATCGTGGTCGGGACGGGTCTGGCGGGATCCTCCGCCGCCGCGACGCTGGCGGAGCTCGGCTACGCCGTGACCGTCGTCTGCATCCAGGACTCGCCGCGCCGCGCGCACTCGATCGCGGCCCAGGGCGGGATCAACGCGGCGAAGAACTACCAGAACGACGGCGACAGCGTCTTCCGGCTGTTCTACGACACGGTCAAGGGGGGCGACTTCCGCGCCCGGGAGTCCAACGTCTACCGGCTGGCCCAGATCAGCGTCAGCATCATCGATCAGTGTGTGGCCCAGGGCGTGCCCTTCGCCCGGGAGT
>CAZDYS010000555.1:0-3135 GCA_964509445.1 uncultured Planctomycetaceae bacterium | reverse complement strand
CGTTCGCGACCGGACTGGCGCGAGCTCTGGCAGGCCTGAGAGCCGGCGTGACCGACCGCGCGGACCCTCCGCCCTTCGCCCCGTTCGTCAAGGAGGACGAGCGGGAGCTGTACGCGTCGCACTGGTGTCGTCTGCGGCTCGACCGCGTCGACCTCGGCGACGGCGACCGGCTGGACTACCACGTCTTCGAGATCCCGGACGCGGTCACGGTCGTGCCGGTGCTCCCGGACGGCAGCATCGTGATGCTCTGGCAGTACCGCTACCCGCACGGGCGCACGCACTGGGAGGTGCCCGCCGGCCGCGTCGACGACGGCGAGACGCCGGAGGAGGCCGCCGTGCGCGAGCTGGCCGAGGAGACCGGCTACCGTGCCGGCGCGCTCACGCGCGTCTGCGGCTTCTACCCGATCAACGGGATCAGTCCGCACCACGCGCACGTGTTCCTCGCGACGGACTGCGTGCGGGAGTCCGATCCCCGACCGGACGCGTCCGAACGGATCCGGGTCGAGGTGATGCCCGAGGCGCAGGTGCGCGAGCGGCTGCTCGCCGGCGACTTCGCCGACGGGTTCACGTCGCTCGCGTTGTTCCACCACTTCGCGCGTCGCGACGCGCGCTGAACGGCGCGGTCGCACGCTGCCTCGGAGCGAGCGCGGGCCGGCTCGCTGGAGAGCCCGCGTCCCGCGCCCGCTCCGACGGGTATCAGTCCGTCCCGATCGTCTGGCGGATCACGTTGGACACCGCGCCGGTGCCCGCGCTGTTCCCGCAGAAGCCCTGGACGACCCACTGCAGGCCGAGGAGGTCGAGCTCGAGCGGGAGCTCTCCCTCGAAGGTCACCAGCCCCCCGCCGTGGAAGACGGGTGGAGCCCCGGCGCCAGCCGGCGCGGTGATCCCGCGGCCGGGCCGGAGGTCCACGCAGACGGCCCCCCACTTCGTCTGGATCGGGTCGACGGTCTCGCCCGGTGACACGCGCCACAGCGCGAGGCTGTCGGCGTTCCCCGTGCAGTCGAGCGGCCAGCGCAGTCGCACCACGTCTCCGTCACGCTCCGGCGCGACCGGAGTGAGCGCCTGGGTCGTCCCCGGGCACGGCACCACGACGGCCGTCGAATCGATCGGCTCCACCTCGCGCAGCTCGAGACTCATCGACGTGTAGGTCGGGCCGCCGGGACTCGTCGCGAAGCTGAAGCTGCTGGTCAACGAACCCGCCGGGCAGTACTGGTCCATCACGTCGATCATGCCCATGCCGTCGGGTCCCGTGCCGGTGCAGGACTGCACGCAGCTCAGGAACGGGATCGTCTTCGGGAAGCCGTCCGTCCCGAGCTGCCGGAACTGGAACGAGTAGCCGATGGGTCCGTCGTCGAGCACGAGCGGCTCGTCGCCGAAGGAGACGGTCAACAAGTAGCAGGCGAACCCGCCGAAGAAGGACGTGCAGCCCGTCCAGGCCGGCAGGCCCGACAGGTTGAACGTGCCGACTTCGGTCCCGAGGTTTCCCCCACCGAGCTGGTAGCCCTCGCGGAACCCGATGCGCGCGAGGCCCCCGGGCCCTCCGGACACCGTCGACCGCGCGGAGGAGCAGTAGGCGAACGCGAACGAGGTCAGGAGCTCCGACTTGCCGCCGGCGTTCTGTCGCAAGGCGTTGCCGGCGGGGTTGCCGAAGCCGTCGCCCTTCTGCGCCCCCATGATCCACTCGCAGGGCTGGCCGACGCCGGTCGCCGAGGTGATCCCGACGAACCCGCTGTGGTCGAGGTTGGCGAGCGAGGCCGCGGTCGTGAACCCGCTCCCGCGCCGCCGGGGTGGCGTG
The DNA here is from genome assembly GCA_964509445.1 of uncultured Planctomycetaceae bacterium. Classification (GTDB taxonomy): domain Bacteria; phylum Planctomycetota; class UBA1135; order UBA1135; genus CAZDYS01. Next base: position 1,340 of record CAZDYS010000555.1, on the reverse strand, counting down.
TCGACCGTGACCGTCCCGGTCGCGAGGTCGAGCTGAGCGGAGCGCAGCGGCTGGGTCACGCGTCGGGTGAGGTGCTGCTGGGCACCGCGCGGACCGGCGAGAAGAGCGAGGACGAGAGCGAGAACCGGGACCGGGAAGGGTCGGTTGGAAAACATGGAACCTCCTTCGGAGAGGCGCGCCAAGAAGCGCTTCTCCACCGAGAGAGCGAGCCAGCCACGAGGGAGACGAGCGCGCACGGAGCGCGGTTCCCCGCTTTCGCGAATCCGGGCGCTCGGCTCCCCGTTCGCGGCCCGGATCAGCCCTCGATCGCCGCGAGCACGCGCAGCAGCGCGCCCTCGAGGTTCGCGGCGGAGCGCGGCCGCACCAGCGCGACCCAGGGTCCCCGCCAATCGCTCCTGCGCAGCGCGCGCAGGCCGTCGACGGAGCCGCCGATGGAGAGCGTGCGCGCCTCCGCCTCCCCCGCCACGAGCGTGCAGACGAGGGACGGCTCGCTCAGGCCGGCCTCGGCCAGCGGCGTCTCGCTCACGTCCTCGCAGAAGGTCGTGCTCGCGACCAGGAGCAGGTCCTGGACGACGCGCTGCGTGAGGTAGCGGTCCGTGCCCCTGAGGTTCCAGCGGCCGTCGGACTGCAGGACCAGCTCGTGCTCCTCGCCACCGGCACGCTGGACGCGACACAGGCGGACCTCGGGGATCGCGAGGTCGATCAGCTTCAGCTCGAGCCATCGTTCGGGCAGCGGCTCGGGCAGAGGGATCGCGCTCGCGCGGTAGACGCCCTCGCCCCCGGCGCGCGCCAGGTGACTCCCGGTCGCCGCGTCCTCGGGTCGTCCGGCGCGGAGCGTGGCGAGCACCTCGTCCTCCGCGCCGCGCAGCTCGATCGACACCGCGTCCGCGTCGATCCCGTAGCGCGCGTAGGACGAGCGCTCCTCGGAGACCAGATCCGCGGGCCCGAGGGAGGCGAGCCGCAGCAGCAGCTCGTCGACCCGCTCCGCCTGCGCCGCGAAGTCCGCGCGCTGGCGCACGCGCCAGTCCCCGTCGACGCGGACCAGATCGCAGCGTTCCTCGCCCCGCGTCAGCACGACGCGGGTGACCTGCGACGGCGCGAAGCGCTCCAGGAGTCCCGGCCCTCCCCGGACGGTCACGCCCTCGTCCCTCCCCAGGAGCTGCACGCTCACGAGCACCAAGAGGAGCGCCCCGAGCACCACGTTGCGTCGTTCGAGCCTCATGAGGATTCCGCGCTCCCGGAGACGGGCGCCGAGCGCGCGAGGAACAGGCGCCACAGGAACCCGAAGAGCGGCCATTGCCATGCTCGAAAAACTCAAAGTTTACAATAAAAACCGCGTC
>CAZDYS010000554.1:0-3139 GCA_964509445.1 uncultured Planctomycetaceae bacterium | reverse complement strand
CCTGACGGAGTCGCCGCACGAGCGCGGTCTGGTCCTTGTGCGCGTCGGCCGCCGCCTGGAAGCCGGCCAGCTCGCCCTCGAGCGCCTGCACGCGCGCGCGCTCGGCGCCCAGCTCCTCCTGCAGTGCGCTCGGATCGGACGGCGCGGGGGCGGCGTTCTCGAGGGCGGCGATCTCCGCCTCGAGCTCGTCGATGCGCTGCTGGAGCTCCTCGTTGAGCTCCTGCACGCTCTCGACGCGCTGCATCGCGAGCCGCGCCTGCAGACTGCCACCGTCCTCCTCCTCGCGCCCCTCCATGTCCTGCTTCAGGCTGTCGAGACGCTGGCGCAGGCTCTCGTTCTCACCCGAGAGCTTCGCGACGACCTCGTCCGCGTCGGAGCCGCCCTCGCGCGCCTCCGCGAGCTCCGCCTGCAGGCGCGTGACCTCCGCCTCCAGGAGCGCGTACTCGGAGCGCAGCTTCTCGTCCTCGATCTCGTCGGGGTTCGCCTCGACCATCGGACGCACCATCCCGCGCGACTCCTCGAGCTCCTCCTTCAGGCGCTCGATCTCACGCTCCAGGAGCACGTAGCCGGAGCGCAGCTTCTCGAGCTCCTCCTCGTCCGCGGCGGCGCCCGGCGGCGGCGTCATCATGGTCGCGTCGAGCGCCGGCGGTGCGGGCGCGGCGTCGTCCTCCTCGACCCGCAGCGTCACGCCGTTCGTGCTCAGGCCGATCGTGCGCCCCTCGAGCAGCGTGGCCTCCGTCACGCGCTGCCCGTCCAGGAAGGTGCCGTTGCTCGAGCCCAGGTCGATCGCCACCGTGCCGCGCAGGATGCGCAGGTGGCGCTTGCTGACGTAGGGCTGGTCGACCACCACGTCGCAGGGCTCGGTCCAACCGACGGTGGCGACGTCGCCGGGCACGAGGATCTGACGATCCGGCTGACCCGGCTGCATCACGATGAGTTTCAGCATGCGCGTTCGATGGCTGGAGACGGCCGGCCCGGCCCCCGGGAACGGCCCGGGCGCGCGGCGGACGCAGCGGTCCGAGCCCGCAGTCTACCAATGGAGGCCCCGGGAGAGAGCGCGCGCCTCCAGGGTCGAGGCCCAAGGGGGCTCTCGGCTCCCGGGCCGGCCCGAGCCCCGCTTCGTCGCTGTCAGCGGCCGACGATCTCGAGGTTCGCGACGCGCCCGCTGCCGTCCTCGAGGTCGAGCACCAGCGCCCGCGGAGCGCCGCGCTCGCGCAGCGCGTCTCCCTCGAGCACGAAGCGCGCCGCCGCCACCCCCGCGTCTCGCTCCGCCGCGCTCCAGGAGCGACCGCGTTCGGGGAGACGGGTGGGCCCCGCCTCGAGGAGCAGCCGCTCGCCGTCCCAGTCGAGCTCGAACCAGAACGGCGCGCGGGCGGCCGTCCGGTCGATGGCGGCGAAGCGCAGCGCCTCGATCGACTCCTCGCGGTCGAGAGCTCCTCCCGCGTCCACGCGGAAGAACGCACCCTCGACGCGCCCACGCAGCTCGCCGTCGACGTCCTCGAGGACGCACTCGAGGCCCAGCGCGTGCTCGTCCTCCAGCAGGAACGCCAGGCGGAAGGCGCGCGTCGCGGAGCGCGTGTTCGCGAGACCGAAGAGGCCTTCGATGCGCCAGGAGGGATCGAACAGGTCGCGCCGCGCGAGGAAGCGCTCCTCGAGCGCCGACGCCTGGACTCCGATCCGCAGACCGTCCACCTGCTCCCAGGCGTCGAGCGGCCCGATGCGCGACGTCCAGGCCGCGGCCAGGGGCTCGAGCGTGTCCGGCTGCACCAGCGGGACGCGCTCGCCGACCGCGAGGTCGGGGAGGTCCGGCAACACGAGCTCCTTCGGCTCGGGCTCCGGCGGGACCGCGGCCTCGCCGGGATCCTGCTGGGGCTCCTCGCCGGTCTCGGCGCCCTCTGCCGCGGAGAGATCGTCCCCATGGCGCGGTGCGCCGCCCTGGGCCGCGTCGGCCCCGTCGTCGTCGCCCGGGGTCGAGGAGGAGGAGGAGCCGTCCTCGCCGGAGGCGCCGTCTCCCTCCGACTCTCCCCGAGCGGCTCCCTGCGAGGAGCTCGCGTCGAGCGGCTCCTCGTCGCCGGAAGCGTCGCTCTCGCCGGCCTCGCCCTCCGTCGTGCCACCGGTCTCGCCGGAGGGCGGCGGATCGTCGGTGCGCTCACCGCCACCCGGCCCGTCCAGCCCGTCCAGCCCGTCCGACGGGTCGAGCGTCGCGGACCGGGTGCCGGGGTCCTCCGATCCGGTGGTGTCCTCTCCGCCGCGGAAGAAGTACCACAGCAGCGGGACCGCCAAGAGCACCAGGGCGAGCGGCGCCCAGCGGCGCCCGGCCCCCGCACTCCCGACCGGCGCCTCGAACGGCCCCTCGAGGCGCGTGAGCACCTCCTCGTAGCTCTGCGGCCGCTTGTCCGGAGCCGCGGCGATCATCTCGCACACGAGGTCCGCGAGCGCCGGCGGGACGGACTTGCTGAGCTCGCGCGGATCCGGCGGATCCTCGCGCGTCTTGCGCGCGATCAGCTTCGTCAGCGTCATCTGCGGGAACGCGAGCTTGCCCGTGAGGCAGTGGAAGAGCACGCAGCCGAGCCCGTAGATGTCCGTGCGGTAGTCGACGTCGTCGGGATTGTCGAACTGCTCCGGGGCCATGGTCGGCGGCGACCCCATCACGGTGCCCTGCACCGTCAGCCCCGGGACCGTCGTGTCCAGCGCGACGTTGCCGGAGGCGCGCGCGAGCCCGAGGTCCGCGAGCATCGGCTCGTAGGGAAAGTCCGGGTCCTCCGGGTCGTGCGTCAGCGTGCGCAGGAGCACGTTCGGCGCCTTGACGTCGCGGTGGATGATGCCGGAGCGGTGCGCGTAACCGAGCGCGCTCGCGATCGCGCGCCCGACGCAGGCGGTCTGCTCGGCGGTCATCGGACCGTGGGACTTGACGTGCTGGTCCAGCGTGGGCCCGTCGATGAACTCCATCGCGAGGTAGCACAGGCCCTCCTCGGTCAACCCCGCCTGGTAGCAGGAGACGACGTTCGAGTGGCTGAGCGAGGCGAGGATCTTCGCCTCGCGCTGGAAGCGCTGCGTGAACTCCGTGCTCTGGCAGCTCTCCTCCGCCAGGAGCTTCACCGCGACGCGCCGGTCGAGGTAGCCCTGGTTCCCCTCGTAC
>CAZDYS010000553.1:0-3141 GCA_964509445.1 uncultured Planctomycetaceae bacterium | reverse complement strand
ATGGCTCACAAAGGGCATGCCGCAGCGGTCTGCTGCCGCGCGCACGGCTTCACGGTCGACACGCCCTGGCACGAGCTGAGCGACGAGCAGCGCGGCGTGATCTTCCACGGCACGCGCGCGCTCAAGGTGCCCTTCGGCAAGCACGGGCTGGAGTCGCGCATGCGCTGGGAGGGCATCACCGCCCGGCCGCGCGAGGAGGGCTACTACCGCGGGCTGGTCCCGGTCATCCAGGAGACGCTGGAGCGCAACCGCAACCCGAACATCCTGCGCTTCGTCGAGACCGTCGCCTGCGAGAGCTGCTCGGGGTCTCGCCTCGCGCGCCCGGGACGCGAGGCGGTGCTCGGCGGGAAGCGGCTGCCGGCCCTGCTCGCGCTTCCCGCGACCGAGCTCGCCGACGCTCTCCGCGAGCTGCCGGCGACGCCCGTCTGGAGCGAGCTCCGCGAGGGCGTGCTCCTGCGCCTCGAGCGGATGCAGCGCCTGGGGCTCGCGCACCTCGCCCTGGAGCGCTCGAGCGGCTCGCTGTCCGGCGGCGAGAGTCAGCGGCTTCGGCTCGTGCGTCAGCTCACCGCGGGACTCGGCCGGCAGCTGGTGGCGTTCGACGAACCGACCCTGGGCCTGCACCCGGGCGGCCAGGCGGGCCTGGCGGCGGTGCTGGACGAGCTGCGCGCGCTCGGGAACACTCTGCTCGTCGTCGAGCACGACCCGGACATGGTCCGGCACGCCGACCATCTGGTGCGGCTGGGTCCCGGCGCGGGATCGGAGGGCGGGACCGTCGTCGCGTCCGGTCCGCTCACCGCCCGCGAGCGCCAGGACGGACCGCTCGGCGCTCCGCCGGAGCGCGAGCCGGAACGACGCGCGGGTCGCGGCACGCTGACCCTGCGCGGAGCCACGCTGCACAACCTGCGGCAGGCCGACCTCCAGGTGCGCCTCGGTGCGCTCAACGTGCTGTGCGGACCGTCCGGGGCGGGCAAGAGCTCGCTCTTGTTCGGAACGCTCCTGCCGGCGCTCACGGACCAGGAGGGGGGGCCGTTCCGCGCGCTCGAGGGCGCGCCGCCCGGCGGCGTGCAGGCCGTCGACGCGCGTCCGATCGGGCGGACGCCGCGCAGCACGCCCGCGACCTGGTCCGGGCTGTTCGACCTCGTGCGCAAGCGCTTCGCGGCGGAGCCCCTGGCGATCGAGCGCGGCTACGGCGCGGGTCGCTTCTCCTACAACAACAAGGAGGGGCGCTGCCCGACCTGCGAGGGGCTCGGCTTCCGCCGCATCGGCCTGCACCTCATGGAGGACGTGGAGCTCGACTGTCCCGACTGCGGCGGAGGTCGCTACGCGCCGGAGACGCTCGAGGTGCTGCACCGCGGACGCAGCGTCGCCGACGTGCTCGCGATGAGCGTGCGCGAGGCCTGCGGGTTCTTCGCGGACGACGAGGAGATCGGCGCGATGTGTCGCGCGATGGAGGAGCTCGGGCTCGGGTACCTGGGGCTCGGCCACGCCTCGAACCGGCTCAGTCGCGGAGAGGCCCAGCGGGTGAAGCTGGCGACGCTGCTCGGGACCGCGGGCGCACCGGAGAGCCTCCTCTTGCTCGACGAGCCGGACCGCGGCCTGCACCCGACGGACGTCGAGCTCCTGTTGCGTTCGATCGACGCCCTGGTGGAGGCGGGGCACACGGTCGTCGCGATCTCGCACCACCGCCACCTGTGGGCCGCGGCGGACGTCCTGACCGAGGTCGTCGAGGGGGTCGCGACGCACGACGTCGAGCCACGGCTCGAGCCGCTCCTGCCCCGACGCGCCGCGGGGACGCGCGAGGAGCCTGCGGACGAGATCTGCCTGACCGGCGTGGCGACCCACAACCTGCGCTGCGTGGACGTGACGATCCCGCACGGTCGCATCACGGCCGTGGCCGGCGTCTCCGGCAGCGGCAAGTCCTCGCTGGTGTTCGACAGCCTCGCGGCGGAGGCGGCGCGGCGCTACGCGGAGAGCCTGCCGTTCCAGGTGCGGCGCTTCCTCCAGCGTGCGCCGAAGCCGGAGCTCTCGGAGGCGAGCGGGCTCGGTCCGACCCTCGCGCTGCGGCAGGGGCAGGCGCGCGCCGGAGCTCGCTCGACCGTCGCGACGCAGAGCGAGATCGGACCGCTGCTGCGCCTGCTCTTCGCGCGCGCCGGGCGTCTCGACGGCGAGCCGACGGGCTGGAGCGCCTCGCACTTCAGCACCGAGCAGGCGCTCGGTGCCTGTCCCGCCTGCGAGGGGCGTGCGGTCGTCGACCGCTGCGCGCCCGACCGACTGGTGACCCACCCCGAGCTCTCGCTGGGCGCGGGCGCGCTGCAGGGCACGCGTCCGGGGCGCTTCTTCAGCGAGCCGGACGGGCAGTACGTCGCGACCTTGCGGGCGGCGCTCGTCGCGGAGGGGCTGGACGCGGACGAGCTCGAGCGACCCTGGAGCGAGCTGTCCGAGCGCGTGCGAACGGTCGCGCTCGAGGGATCCGGCGATCGCTCGCTGTCGGTCACCTGGTCGTTCCAGCGGGGGGCGCGCCAGGGCACGCACGAGTTCGAAGGACCCTGGGAGGGGCTGTCGTTCCTCGTCGAGCGCGAGGCGCGGAGGCGGGCCGGGAGCCGCAAGGCCGAGGAGTGGCGGGTGCCGCTCGTCGAAGTGCGCTGCGAGCGCTGCGAGGGGTCCGGTCTTCGCGCCGAGGCGGCCGCGGTGCGGGTCGGGGAGTGGACGCTCCCGGCGCTCCAGGCGCAGACGGTGGAGGCGCTCGGTCCGTCGCTCGCGTCCTGCGCGCTCGACCCGGAGCCCGCGGCGGCGCTCGCGGCGCTGCTCCCCGAACTTCGCGCGCGGCTCGAGGACCTCAGCGCTCTCGGACTCGGACACCTCACCCTGGACCGTCGCAGCCGCACGCTGTCGGAGGGAGAGCTGCAGCGCCTGCGGCTCGCGGGGCTGCTGCGTTCCGGACTCACCGGCGTCACCTTCGTGCTCGACGAGCCCGACTCGGGGCTGCACGAGCGCGACCTCACGTCCCTGCTCGCGCGCCTGCGCATCCTGATCGACGAGGGCAACACCGTCGTCGTCGTGTCCCACCGGCCCCAGGTCCTGCGCGCGGCGGATCATCAGTGGTGGATTGATAATAACTTCTCACTCTAAGTGAATTTTCGC
>CAZDYS010000552.1:0-3175 GCA_964509445.1 uncultured Planctomycetaceae bacterium | reverse complement strand
CTCGGCGACGGCGGCGCAGAAACGGCTCGGCGCGAGCCGCACGGGGCTGGTCGAGCGCCTGGTCTACGGGCCCGCTCCGTCTCCGGACGAGCTCGCGTCCGGAACGCGGATCGGTTCCGAACCCGCCACGGCCGGTCGGGCCGTGCTCGACGCGGCCTTCGCGTGCCTCGCGCGCGGAGAGGCGTTCACCGCGGACGGCAAGCTGTCCGACGCTCTGCGGCAGGCCATCGCCGCGGAGGGCGCCTACGCCTACACCGTGCCCACGGAGTTCGGCGGAGCGCAGGGGAGCTACGGGGACCTGGCGCTCGTCGAGGAGGAGCTCGCGGCCGGCGGGCTCGGACCGCTGGCGGTCGAGGTCTCCGGCGAGCTCACGATCGGCGCCGGCTCCATGCTCGCCTACGGCACGGACGAGCAGAAGCGGACCTATCTACCGATGCTGTCCGAGGGACGGTTGATGGCGTTCGCGCTGACCGAGGTCGGCGTGGGGGTGAACGCCAAGAAGGTGCAGGCCTACGTCGAGCTCGACGAGGAGGCCGGCTGCTACCGGCTCCACGCCGAGGGACCGCGCGCCAAGATGTACATCACCAACGCGACGCACGGGGCTCTCGCCGGGCTGGTCGCGCGCATCGGCAAGGGCGGCAAGAAGGTCGGGCTGTTCGTCGTCGAGCTCCCGGACCGGGACGTCGCGGTCGGGGACGCCGACCCGCGAGAGGGACACACCGGGCCCACCGACTGGGGGTTCACGTGCACCTCGACCGAGGTGAGCGCCTTCGTGGCGAACCACAACTCGCGGATGGAGTTCACGAACTTCCCCATCCCGCGCGAGAACCGCATCGAGGCCGACGGCGTCGAGGTTCTCTTCTACTGCCTGCGCATGGGGCGCTGCATGCTGGCCGCGATGTCGGCGGGCTACCAGCGCATGCTCGCGAGCGACGCTGCGCACTTCGCGCGCCTGCGACCGGGCGTCGGCGGCAAGGTGATCAAGCACGAGCTCCCGCGGCTGAACCTCGGCACGGTGCTGGGCGGAGCGCTCCAGGCGCGCGCGCTGTCGCACCTCTCGCTGCAGCAGGACGCGGACGGCGTGGATCTCGCGGGCCTGCGCGACCTGACGAAGTCCGCCGCCTCCGGCACCGCGATGGAGTCCCAGGTGGCCACGGAGCACGTGCTCGGCGGCCGGACCTTCCACCACGCGCAGCGCGCGAGCGACAGCCGTGCGAACGTGCACGTGTTCGGGATCGTCGAGGGGGAAGACGACCTGATCCTGATGGGCATGGTGAAGGACGTCACTGCGCGCTTCACCGAGCGCTACATGGCCGGGATGCTCGGCGTCATCCAGTCGATCAACGTGGACGGCCGCGGTGAGCGAGTCGCGAAGGAGGACACGATCCTGCGGATCCTGCCGTCCACGGCGCTCCGTCATCCGGGACGGTTCCTGCAGGCGAACCTGCGGCTCCTCTCGAACGGGTCCTTCTGGTCCCTGGTCGGCTGGATCCTGCGCAACGCGGCCGCCGACGTCCTGACCGCGCCGCGCGGGCTCGTCCCCACGGGACTCCTCCCGCGCTACGCGAAGCTGCCGCGCCGCCTGCGGAAGCTGGTGCGCCGCGCGGAGCGGAAGCTGCGCTTCGTGCGCTGGCAGAACCTGGGCGTGAACCTGTGGTTCCAGCTGGAGCTCACGCGTGCCCAGATCCCGCTGCAGCGGCTCGGGAAGACCCTCGAGCACCTGACGTCCGTCGTCGCGCTCGCGCACCACGCGTCGCGGCAGGACGAGACCCAGCAGCGGGTCGCCGAGCTGCAGTGCCGGCGCCTCCTGGCCAAGGCGTCCTCGATCCGGATCCTCTCGGACCTGTGGGGGATGGAGGGACTGCGCAGGGTCGTCGCCGAGGTCGGCGAGGACCTCGAGCACGAGCGCACGACGCTGACGGCGAACGTCGAACCGCAGCCCTTCGTGCAGCCCTGGGACTCCGCGGACGCGGCGTCCTAGGTCCGCGCGCGACCGGCTCTCAGAGCTCCGTGCCGCCCTGGCGGTTCCAGGGCATGCGCGCGAGCAAGAGACCCATGCCGCAGGTGTCGGTCAGGCCGGCGAAGACGAGCCCGGCGCCGACGAAGGCGGCCAGGCCCAGGAAGCCCGTGTGCACGAAGAAGCCGAGTCCGACTCCGAGGACGACGAGGGTTCCGGCCGCGATGCGCACCTGCCGCTCGAGGGACATGCCCGCCTCGCCGCGCTCGAGCGGCAGGCCGGCGGCCTCCCAGGCCACCACGCCGCCCTCGAGCACGCAGGCCGCCTCGATCCCGCTCGCGCGGAGCGTCGCGAGGGCCTCTCGAGCACGCTGCCCCGTCCGGCACACCAGCGCGACCGTCCGGCCTTGCGCGAGCTCCCCGAGCCGCGCGACCTGTGCGCCGAGGCCTCCGAGAGGCACGTTCCGCGACCCTTCGATGTGGGCGCCGCGAAACTCGCCCGGCGTTCGAACGTCGACGAGCAGCCAGTGCTCCGCCTCGCCCGCGGCCAGCTCGGCGGCCGGGACCGTGCTCGAATCGGTCGCGTTCTGCATGGGCTCTAGGGTCCTTCTGGATCGGGAGAGGTGGAGCCCGGCCGCTCTGCACGGCCGGCGGGACAGGGACGTTCGTCCCTCCTCATCCTAACGGCCGCCACCCCGCGTCGCGTCCGGCGACGCCGGCGTCTCGCCCGGAGCGTCCGACGGCCGAGGCGAGACCTGGGACGCACGCCGTGGTAGAAGAAGGGCCCTTCGGGAGTTCCCCTTGGTCGAGATTCGCAGAGGTCCCTATCCCGAGCTCACCTGGCTCGCGGTCGTCGTCGGCTGGTTCCTCGGCGCGATCATCTCCATCTCGATCGGCTACGCGGCGCTGATCCTCGGCTTCTCGATCGAGGGCTCCGAGCTCGCCGCGATCCTCGGCTGGGGCATCCTGCGCGGCCTGCTGCGGCGCACGAGCATCGTCGAGAACAACATCAACCAGAGCATCGCCTCGGCCGTGAACGCGGCCTCCTCGGGGATGATGTTCTCGGTCCCGGCGCTGTTCATCCTGTCGGGCGAGTACGAGGGGCTGACGGACTTCAACCGCGCCCTGATGATCTTCGGCTGCTTCGTCGGCGCCGTGGTCGGGCTCTCGTTCGTCATCCCGCTGCGCAAGCAGATGATCGACTTCAACCGCCTGGCCT
>CAZDYS010000551.1:0-3175 GCA_964509445.1 uncultured Planctomycetaceae bacterium | reverse complement strand
GAGAGACGTCGCCTTCTGGACGGTCGTCGTGATGCGCTCGTGCGAGAGCAGGGACGCAGCCATGTTGCGTGTCATGGCGACGCGGTGGCTGTGAGTGCGTCCGAGCTTGTATCCGGCTACGCGGTGTCGCATGGGTCCAACTCCTAGGCTGCGCGCCTACTCGGCCATGGGGCCGGCGACATCCATGCCGAGGCCCAGCCCGCGCTCAGTCAACTTGGGCTTGATCTCCGTCAGGCTGGTCTTGCCGAGGTTCTTGAGGTTCATCACCTCTTGCTCGGACATGGTGACCAGCTCGCGGATCGTGGTCAGGTTCGCGCTGTCCAGGCAGTTGCGCGCGCGCACCGAGAGCTCGAGGTCCGAGATCGGACGATCGAGGACGCGGTTGAGCTCCTGCTGCTCGCGGTTCTGCTGGTTGAACTCGGAGTCGGTCGGATCGCCCGTGACCGGGGAGTCCTCCCGCGTCGAGTCGAGCACGACGAAGGGGTTGAGGTGCTTGCGGTAGATCTTCGCCGCTTCGGTCAGCGCCAGCTCGGGCGAGATGGTGCCGTCGGTCCAGATCTCGAGCACGAGCCGGTCGTAGTTCGTGAACTTGCCGACGCGGGTCGCCTCGACCGCGTAGCGAACGCGGTGCACGGGCGAGTAGATCGAGTCGACCGGGATCAACCCGAGCTCCTGTCCTTCGCCGCGGTTCTCTTCCGCCGGGACGTAGCCGCGGCCCTTGTCGACCTGCAGCTCGGCGGTGAAGTCGGTGTCGAGGCTGAGGTTGCAGATCACGTGGTCCTTGTTCACCACCTCCGCGTCGCCCTCGCAGATCACGTCGGCGCCGGTGACCGGCCCCTTGCCGCTCTTCTCGACGCGGCAGGTGATCGCCCCGTTGCCGGGGTGACGAATGCGCAGACGCTTGATGTTGAGGATGATGTCCGTGACGTCCTCGTAGACCCCCTCGATCGAGGCGAACTCGTGCTCGGCTCCCTCGATGCGAATGGAGGTGACCGCCGTGCCCTCGATCGAAGACAAGAGCACGCGGCGGAGACCGTTGCCGATGGTGTGGCCGAAGCCACGTTCGAACGGCTCGACGAAGAACCGCCCGTACTCGGCGGTCAGCGTCTCGGGATCGGGCTGGACCTTGCTAGGCAGCTCGAAGTTGCGCCAACGAATCCTCATGGATGTGTAACTCCGGTTCCTGGGAGCTGAGCTCGGTGATCTCGCGAAGGGTGTGCGGGGATGGGCCACCAGGCCCGGGAAGGATCAGACGCGACGCCGCTTCTTCGCGCGGCAACCGTTGTGCGGGAGCGGGGTCACGTCCTCGATGCAGGTGACCTTCAGGCCGGCGGCGGCGAGCGCGCGGACCGCGGATTCCCGCCCGGAGCCGACGCCTTTCACGCGCACCTCGACTTCCTTCATGCCGTGACGGATCGCCGCGTTGGCGGCCCGGTCGGCGGCGCGCTGTGCGGCATAGGGCGTGCTCTTGCGCGTGCCCTTGAAGCCGACGGCACCGGCGGCGCCCCAGCTGATCGTGTCGCCGTTGGTGTCGGTGATCGTGACGTGCGTGTTGTTGAAGGTCGCTTTGACGTGAACGATCCCGCGGACGACGTTCTTCTTGACCTTGCGCTTCGTGGACTTGCCCATGGCTTCGCTACTTCATCCCCTTGACGGACTTCTTGCCGGCGACGGTCTTCTTCGGGCCCTTGCGGCCACGCGCGTTGGTTCGAGTGCGCTGACCGCGAACCGGCAGGCCGCGCCGGTGGCGCATCCCGCGGTAGCAGCCGATGTCTCGCAGGCGGCTGATGTTGCCCGCGATCGCGCGACGGAGCTGACCCTCGACGGGGTAGGTCTTCTGGATGTAGGTCGCCAGGTTCTGCAGCTCCTCCTCGGTCAGGTCCTGGGCCTTCATGCCCGGGTCGAGGTTGAGCTCTTTGCAGATCTTGGAGGCCGTCGTGCGGCCAATCCCGAAGATGTACGTCAACGAGATCTCGAGACGCTTGTTGTTCGGGATGTCGACACCGATGAGACGCGGCATGGTTTCCTCTGGCTACTTGCCCTGACGCTGTTTGTGGGTCGGGTCGGCCTTGCAGATCACTCGAACGACTCCCCGTCGTTTGACGATCTTGCACTGCATGCAGATGCGGCGAACGCTGCTTCGTACTTTCATCGACCTCGTCCTTGGTCTCGTTTCCTGCGGTCTCCGCGGTAGACGATGCGGCCCTTCGTGAGGTCGTAGGGGGACATCTCCACGGTGATCTTGTCGCCCGGCAGAATCCGGATGTAGTGCATCCGCATCTTGCCGCTGACGTGAGCCAGGATCTCGTGACCCGACTCGAGCTTGGCCCGGAAGCGGGCGTTCGGAAGCGACTCGGTCACGATGGCTTCCACGGTGATGGGTTCTTCCTTCGCCATGGTCAGCCTCGCTTCGGCAGAGCCGCCTCCAGCGCGCCGAACACCTCGTCCGGCGCCTGTTCTCCGTCGATGCTCGTGAGCACGCCCTTCGCCTCGTAGAACGAGACGAGCGGCGCGGTCTCGGCGTGGTAAACCTGCAGCCGCTCCCGGACGACGTCCGGCTGGTCGTCGGACCGGGTGTAGAGCTCTCCCCCACAGACGTCGCAGACTCCGTCGACGGCCGGCGGGGAGAAGGTCTTGTGCGCGATGGCGCCGCAGTCGCGGCAGAGCAGCCGGCCCGATGCCCGGGTCACGATCGTGTCCTCGGAGACGATCAGGTTCAGCACCAGGAGCTCGTCCTCCGCGGCGATGCGCGCGTCGAGCGCCTCCGCCTGGGGCAGCGTGCGCGGGAACCCGTCGAGCAGGTAGCCGGCCTCGCAGTCCGGGGCCGCGACGCGCTCCGTGAGCATGTCGAGCACCACCTCGTCGGGCACCAGCTTGCCGGCGTCGAGGAAGGACTTGGCCTTCTGCCCGATCGGCGTCGCGCCCTTGATGTTCTCGCGGAACAGGTCCCCGGTGGAGACGTGCGGGAGCGCGCGCGACTCGGAGAGCCGCACGGCCTGGGTTCCCTTCCCGGCGCCCGGGGGGCCGAGGATGATCAGGATCGTCGCCATCGCGAGACCTACCGCTTGGCCCATCCTGCTCCGCCGCCCTTCGTCTTGGTGAAGCCCTCGTAGTTGCGCATGACGAGCTGCGCGTTTAGGCGGTCCACCATGTCCATCGCCACGCCGACGACGAT
>CAZDYS010000550.1:2113-3177 GCA_964509445.1 uncultured Planctomycetaceae bacterium | reverse complement strand
GGACGCCGAGGAGGCGTTGCGGGTCGCACGCACGGACGGGGCCCTGCCGGCGTCCGGGGAGTTCCTTGCCGGCGAGCTCGCGCTCACGCGCGGGGAGCGGGAGCAGGCGCGCGCCGCGCTCGAGCGCGGCCTGGAGCTCGGCGGCGAGGACTTCCGCGCGCGGATGGCGCTCGCGGCGCTGGCGACGGAGGCGCGGGAGTTCGAGGCGGCCGAGCGTCATCTCCTGGCGGCCGAGCGCGCCTTCCCGGGCTACGACGACGAGCGCTTCTGCGCGGAGCTGCGGCTGGCCGACGTCTACGGGCTGCAAGGGGAGGAGGAGAAGGCCAACGAGGCGCGTCTGCGCTGGCTCTCGTTCAACGCCGGCAACTACGACGTGCGCCTGTCGGTGGGCGAGTGGCTGCTGCGCGGCGAGCGCTACGAAGAGGCCGAGCGCGTGCTGCGCGAGGCGGGGGAGGTGGACCCGTTCCGGCGTCACCTGCACCTCCTGCACGGTCGCGCGCGGCTGGGCCTGGAGCGCTACGAGCAGGCGTTCGCGTCCTTCGACGTCGGCCTGGTGGTGACGCCCGCGCTGGACGGCGACGTGCTCTCCTCGGCCGCCGCCAGCCTCCTGGCGCGCCACGGGAACCCGGATCGGCTCGTGGACATGATGGAGGAGCTCGGCATGGACGGTCCGCTGTCGCCGGAGGCCGCCAAGGAGCGCTTCGACTTCGAGGAGGCGCAGCTCCTCGGCTACCAGGCGCTCGCGCTGCTCGGGCTGGAGCGGCCCGAGGAGGCGCGCGCGAAGCTCGAGCAGGCTCTCGCGCTCGACGACACCTGCGAGCCCGCGCTCGAGGCGCGCGCGCGACTGGAGTAGGGACCGGGCTCCGAGGGCCTTCCGCGCCCGTCGAGCCTGCTAGGATGCCCCCCATGGCGGAGTCCCCCGAACGCGGGCGCTTCCTCGTCCTCGACGGTGTCGACGGGTGCGGGAAGACTACCCAGGCGCGCCGCCTCGTGGCGGCGCTGCACGACGACGGACCGGAGCCGCTGCACCTGCGCGAGCCCGGGAGCACCGTGACCGGAGAGCA
>CAZDYS010000550.1:0-2103 GCA_964509445.1 uncultured Planctomycetaceae bacterium | reverse complement strand
CCTGCGGCGCCTCCTGCTCGAGCTCGACGCGCCGCTGACGGCGGGGACGGAGGCCCTGCTCTTCGCGGCCGCCCGGCGCCAGATGCTGTTCGAGCTGGTGGAGCCCGCGCTCGCGGCCGGACGGGACGTCGTATGCGAGCGCTTCCACGCCTCCACCTTCGCCTACCAGGCCTGGGCCGGCGACCTGGAGCCGGAGCGCGTGCTGGACCTCCTGCACACCTGGGCGGGCGATCCCCGCCCGGACCTGACGCTGCTCCTGGACCTGCCGGTCGAGGAGGCGCACGCCCGGGCCGACGAACGCGGCGACCCCGACCGCATCGAGGCGCGCGGACTGTCGTTCCAGGAGCGGGTCGCGGAGGGCTACCGCGCGTTCGCCGCGCGCGACGAGCGCACCGTGGTCGTCCCCGCGAACGGCGACGCCGACGAGGTCGCGCGGCGCGTGCTCGAGGAGGTGCTGCGTGCGCGTTCTTGAGCCGACCGGACACGCGGAGTCCGTGGAGCGGCTCTTCCTTGCGGCGCGCTCCGGGCGTCTGCCGCACGCGCTCGCCTTCGAAGGTCCCGAGGGGATCGGGAAGTTCCTGGCCGCCACCTGGTTCGCGGTGGGGCTCCTGTGCGCCGAGGGACCGGGCGTCCCCTGCGGGGTCTGCGGGCCCTGCAAGCGCGTGGCGAGCGACAACCACCCGGACCTGTTCGTGATCGACCCGGTGGCGGACGGCGAGGAGCAGCTACGTCTGTCCTACATCGCCGCGCGCTCGGACGCGTCGGACCGCCCGGAGCAGGGCTCGCTCGAGGAATTCCTCGACCTGCGGGCCGTGGAGGGCGAGCGCCGCGTCGTGCTGCTGCGCAGCGCCGAGCGCATGAACACGCCGGCGCAGAACGCGCTCCTCAAGACGCTCGAGGAGCCGCGTCCCGGCGTCGTCCTGGTGCTCGAGACGCACCGACCCGAGCGCCTCCTGCCGACCATCCGCAGCCGCTGCGTGCGCGTGCGCTTCCGTGCCCTGACCGCCGAGGAGTGTCGCGCGGTGCTCGCGCGGGAGGAGCTCGTCCGCGAACCGGAGCTCCTCGCGCGCTGGACCGAGGGCTCGCCCGGACTGGCGCGCGACTGGGAGGAGCGCAACGCCGCCGGCATGCTCGCGCTCCTGGCGGAGGCTCTGGCGGGGAGGCGGACGGCGACGTCCGCGGCCCAGGCGCTGTGGGACCTCGAGGGACGCTTCCGCGGGGATCGGCCGACGCGCCAGGCACGCGACCGCGCGCGGTTCGCGATCGACCTGATGCTCCGGCTCCTGGCGGACGCGGCACGGCGCGACGCGGGCCGCGCGCCGGACGAGCTCGCCCTCGGGGCGTTCCTGAGCGGTCTGCCGCCGGTCCGGGCCGGTCAGGAGCGGCGGTCGATCGAGGCGCTGTTCACCTGCCGCGCCGACATCGACCGGAACCTGGGGCCCGAGGCAGTGCTCGAGCGTGCCCTCTTGGCTTTGGCGGAGCGCGGACGGATACTCGCGCGCACCTGAAGGATCCCGCGCGGGCGTTCGGCGCGACCTTCGGGCACGAGGAGATTCCGGCATCGAGAACCCGATCGAGGACATCCGACAGCTCGCCGTGGCGGACGGGCGCTACTCGCCCGAGGCCTTCCACTTCCTGTTCCACTCGCTGCAGCACGCCATCCGGCTGAGCGGCAAGGAGGAGGCGGAGGGGACCGACCGCCACGTGACCGGGCAGGAGCTCCTAGCCGGCATGCGCGCGCACGCCCTCGAGCTGTTCGGCCCGCTGTCCGCGCAGGTGTGGCGTTCCTGGGGCGTGCGGAACACGCTCGACTGGGGCCGCATCGTGTTCCTGCTCGTGGAGGGCGGCATGCTGAACCGCCAGGAGTCCGACACGATCGAGGACTTCCGCGACGGCTTCGACTTCGAGGAGGCCTTCGTCGACAGCTACCGGCCGAGCCTTCCGGACGGAGACGCGGCCTTCGGCGAGGGCGTCGCGGAAGAGGAATGATCGAGAAGCTCTCGCGGACGCGGCGGAACCTGGCGCTGGCCCTGGTCGGGCTCGGCGTCGCGTGGTTCGCCTGGACCGTCCGGTCCGTCCTCAACCCGGTCCTCCTGGGATATC
>CAZDYS010000549.1:0-3179 GCA_964509445.1 uncultured Planctomycetaceae bacterium | reverse complement strand
CGTGATCGCCTACGACGCGAAGAAGCGGAAGCAGCTCTGGCAGACGTCGTTCTCCGGGTTCCCCGACGCAGCGGCCATGGCCGAGGGCGCCCCGGTGATCGTCGCCGGCTTCGGCGTGGGAGAGGAGCGTGTCTACACGACGCCTGGCCTCGCGATGCTCTCCTCCATCTCCGTCGAAGGCGAGGCCATCTCCACGGGCGTCGGAGGACCGATCAGCCGGGACCCCGCGAAGGCGACCTGTCTCTCCGTCGACGAGAAGGAGCGCTGGATCTGGATCGGCGACGACCGTGGGACCATGACGCGCCTCAACCCGGAGGACGTGAACGGTTGGAGTCGTCGGGCCATGAAGAACGACGGCGTCACCTGCGCCGCCGAAGACGCGAGCGCGAAGCTGCTCGCGGTGGGAGGCAAGGACGGCACGGTGCGGTTCGTCAACCCGAAGAGCGCGTCGGTCGACGACAAGCTCGTGTTCGACGAGCACCGAGGGCAGATCGTCGCGCTCGCGTGGGACGCGAAGAAGGGGCTCGCCGTCGCCTCCAGCGAAGGCGAGCTGTGGATCTGGTCGGTCTCCGGCAAGAAGGTCTCCACGCGACTTCCCGACCAGGAGTCGACGGTCCGCAGCCTGTGCTTCGGCGGGAAGGGCAAGTGGCTGGCCGCCGGCGACGCGCAGGGGCTCGTGCGGATCTACGCCCGCAAGGACGGCCGGCTCCTCGCCACGCTCGACGTCGAGGGCGAGGCGCCGATCCACAGCCTGTGCCTGAGCGACAAGGGCAAGACGCTCGTCGCGGCGGGGGACCGCGTCACGCTCTGGGACGTGTCCGGCCTGAAGTGAGTGGGCGGTCCCTAGGCCGCCGCGCCGCTGCGCTTCGCGCGGATCCAGGTGACCAGCTGCGAGCGCTCCTCGGCGCGTAGCACGAGGCGCCAGTAGCCGAGCAGGATCGCCGCGCAGCACACGGCCTTGAGCACGATCGCGGCGACGAAGCCGAGCTCGTCGGCCGCCTCGATCCCGTCGATCCACAGGGCCAGCGCGCTCCCCAGCACGACGCCCAGGAGGATCGTGACCAGGCGGCCGAGCTCGAACGGGACCTTCGCCTCGGAGCGCGACACGAGCATGCCCATCAGCGCGAGGGACAGGAACGTGGCGGCGGTCGCGATGCCCGCGCCGACGAAGCCGAGCTCGGGGATCAGCATCGCGTTGGCGGTGACGTTCACGCCCAGGGCCGCGAGGTTGATCGCGAACAGCCGCACGGTGCGCTTCGCGATGAACAGCGGGATCTGGGACACGTGGTACAGCGCCCAGAACACGTAGCCGCCCGCGATGTAGGGGATCACGCGCCAGGCTTCCCAGAAGTCCTCGTCGCGGATGCTGAGGAGGATCGCGGCCTGCCGGCCGAACAGGATCACGCCCACGGACACGGCGGCGATCGCGAGCACGACCCAGGTGCCGACGTCGGCGAGGTGACGGGACTGCTCCTTCGGGTCCTCGATGTCGTAGATCCAGGAGTGGAAGATCTGGATGAACGGGCCGAGGATCATCGCCGTCGTCAGGAACCCGATCTTGTAGGCCAGGTCGTAGACGCCGGTCGAGGACCAGTGCAGTTCCTCCGGCGAGAACATTACCAGGAGGCGGCGGTCGAGGCTGTGCAGCGCGAGCTGGCAGATCCCGACCGGCACGAGCGGCGCGGCGTAGGCGAGGATCGGTCGCAGCACGCGCGCGTCGAAGCGCGTGCCGAGGTGCTTGAAGATCCAGCCGCACAGGAAGAGCGACGTGACCGCTTCGCCGATCAGCATGCTGATCAGGAAGCCTTCGACCTTCCAGTCGAAGTAGCCGAGGAACACGAAGTTGAGCGCGATCTCGAACAGGAGCTTCGCGGTCTGGATGGTCGTGAAGAGCCCGGAGCGCTTCACCGCCATCAGGTAGTAGAAGCCCGACTGCGTGCTGAGCTGGAACGGGATCAACAGGAGCATCAGCCCCAGCACGGACACGAGGTCGTTGCCGGCGACGACCGGAGCGTCGTCGAGCAGGATCGGCGTGAGCTCGGCGCGGAAGAACCACGCCGTGCCGCAGACGATCCAGGCCAGCACCGTCACGAGGTACGTGCAGGAGGTGACCGTCGCCGCGCGATCGCGCTCGTCCTTGTGGTCGTAGTAGAAGCGGACCATCGCGCCCAGCACGTTCACGCCGAGCAGCTGCTGGAGCCCGATCATCCACAGGTCGATCACGCCCTTGACCCCGAAGCCCTCCTCGCCGAGCCACAGCGTGTACAGCGAGGTCATCGCGATCGCGATCACCTGCCGCAGGAGCGGCGCGGCGCTGTAGATGGCGGAGTGCTTGACCAGCCCGCCGAGCTTCTTGTCGGAGGGCGAGGACGGGGGAGCGGGGGGCATCGAGCTAGTGTCGACCAGGCGGGCGACTTTCCTTATTCCGCAGGCTCGGGAACGTGGCGTCCACTCAAGCTTCGGCTGGCTTCGCATCCTCCGTGGCGCGCTCGACCAGGTAGGCCCGGTGCGCCTCCTCCAGCCGAGCGACCAGGAGCAGCCCTCGGGCTCCCTTCTTGCCGCGGAAGCGGGCCGCGAGCGTCGCCGCGTCGTCCGGGTGTCCGCGCTTCTTCACGACCAGGGGTCCGATTCCGTGTTCCCGCAGCAGCTCCTTCACGCGCCGCGGATCGAGCGGCACGGAGCCGAGCACGCGGTAGGTCGAGGCGAAGGGGGTGAAGACCGGTGCGTCCCCGCCCAGGTAGGCGAGCTCGGGGGCCAGCGGCGCCAGAGCCCGTTCCGCTGCGAAGGCGCCCAGGAGGCCCGAGCGCACGAGTCCGGGATCCGGGTCGAGGATCCAGGGCGTTGTCTCGGCCCGCGCGCCGAGCGCCGGCTGGTGCCGCGGATCCGCGCTCCAGCTCGATCCCGTCCCGTCTCGCAGCACCACGCTCACTCGCGAGCGGGCCTCCGCGAGCTCGCCCGTCCACAAAGCGACTTCTTTCAGCTCGCCGCGCAGGCTGATCCACTCGGCGCTCCAGGGGAGCTCGTCCGGCAGCTCCAGCGCGGAGACGTCGGTGGCCGGAGCGAGCTTCACGCAGCCGGCACGCACGTCCTGCAGGCGCTCGATCACGACGCTCCAGGCCGGGGACCAGCGCGCCGGGTCCCCGCGCCGGCGGCCCTCCTCGCGTCGGTCGGGGTCCAGG
>CAZDYS010000548.1:0-3187 GCA_964509445.1 uncultured Planctomycetaceae bacterium | reverse complement strand
ACGACGCTCTTCCGAGATCGGAAGAGCGTCGTGTAGGGAAAGAGTGTAAGAGTGTATGATCCGCCGCAGGAAGGTTGCCGCATGTCCGATCATCTCGAAGACCAGCTCAAGAAGCTCATCGTGGAGACCCTCGCGCTCGAGGACATCGAGCCCGAGACCATCGAAACCGAAGCCCCGCTCTTCGGCGAAGGTCTCGGCCTGGACTCCATCGACGCTCTCGAGCTGGCACTCGCCGTCCACTCCGAGTTCGGGGTGAAGACCGAAGAGAACGACCCGAAGAACCCGGAGTACTACTACTCCGTCAAGTCGCTGGCCGAGTTCATCCGGTCCAAGCAGGCCGCCGAGGTCTCGTGAACGACGCGGCTCCGGCCCGCCCGGAGTCGGACTCGACCGAGATGGACGCAGAGGGGTCGTCCGACAAGAGCTCGCGCCTGGGACTCGTCCTGCGGGGGATCGCAGGAGTCGCGCTGTGCGCGTACCCCGTGATCGTCTGGCTCGGACTGTCGCGCCAGAGCCCGCGACAAGTGGCGCTGGTCCTGCTCGCGATCCTGCTGCCCTCCGTGCTGCTGCGGATGCGGAACGCACGCCGGGCCGAGCTGCGGGGACTCGCGATCCTCCCGCTGATCACCGTGGTCGCGCTGGTGCTCGCCTCCATCCTCGACGAGCTCGGGTTCCTGCTCTTCGTGCCGGTGCTGATCAACGCGCTCCTGCTGATCGCGTTCGGGAGCACGCTGCGCAGCGGCGCGATGCCCATGATCGAGAAGTTCGCGCGGCTCCAGGAGCCGGACCTCGAGGAGGAGCCGCAGGCCTGGTGCCGCCTGTGGACCAAGATCTGGTGCACGTTCTTCTTCCTTAATGGGGCCGTCGCGCTGGGGCTCGCGCTGTGGGCGCCGGTCTCCTGGTGGGCGCTCTACACCGGCCTCTTGTCCTACGGAGCCATCGGCCTGCTGCTCGGGAGCGAGTGGCTGCTGCGGCGCTGGCGCTTCCCGGAGACGCGCAAGGGAGCCACGCGGGAGGAGGCCTCCTCGTGAAGGCGTGGATCGATGCGCTGCGGGCCGCGGGCTCGCGGCCCTGCTTCTTCGGAGAGCGCCCGCTCACGGCCGATGCCCTGCTCGCGCAGGCGGCGTCCCTGGCGGCCGAGCTCCCGGAGGCGACGGCCGACTCGGAGACGAGCTTCGCGTTCGGCCACGACCACGACGCCTGTGCGGTGGCCCTGGTGGCGACCTGGATGCGCGGGCACGTCGCCGCCCTCCCCTGCGACGACGCGCGGGACAACGTCATGCCGGTGCTCAGCCGCGCCGCGAACGCGGCGTTCCTGCACGACACGGGCGTCGGTCGGGGCATCTTCGTCCCTCCGCGCCTGCGCGAGGCCCCGCCGGAGACGACCGGGCCGGCCTCCGCAGCCGGGCACCTCGCGCTCTTCGACCCCTCGACCGGCGAGCCCGCGTCGTGCCTCTCCGGCGACGAGCTGGACGCGCTCTTGCGCCCGCTGGCCGATCGACTCGCGTTCGCCCCGGGAGCGCGCGTCGCCTCCACCCTGTCGCCGAGCCACTGGCCGGGGCTGCTGTTCGGGATGCTCGTGCCGCTCGGTCAGGGGGCACAGGCGGCCTCCCGCAGGGTGCCGATCGACTCCGTCGCGGCGTTCCTCCGCGCGCAGCCGCTCGACGCGCTGGTCGTGACCGCCGCACACGCGCGCGCCCTCGCGCGGCGGGAGCCCGGCGCGCTCGCGAACCTCGAGCGCCTGATCGTCTGCGCGCACGACCTCGAGGACGGAGCCCGCGCTCGCCTGACGGACGACCACGACCTGGAGGTCCTGCTCCTCGATCCACGGGACCCGCCCGCCTGGCGCGAGCGGACGCGCGAGCTCGAAGCCGCGCTGTGGTCCGTGCCCGGCGTGACGGACCTCTGCGTGCGGCCGCGGCCAGGGACGGCGGACGAGCTCCTGGTCGCCGTCGAGGCGCCGGAGTTCGCTCACGCCGCGCTCACCCGGACCCTCGAGGACCACAGGGCCGATCCGGTGCGCCTGAGGCTCCTGCCGTCCTTCCCGCGCAACGGGGACGGCGCGTTCCCGGAGGCGCTGTTCCACCTCGCCTTCGGGCTCGGGCGGGACGCCGCGGACGTCGACCGCGTGCTCGACTGGAGCGAGGTCGAACGGGACGAGGACTCGAGCCGCCTGCGCGCGCGGGTGCCGCTCCGCTACGCCGCCTTCGAAGGGCACTTCCCGCCCTACCCGGTCCTGGCCGGCGCGACGCAGCTCGACGAGCTCGTGCTCCCCCACCTGCGCACGCGCTTCGAGGAGCGCGGCCGGCTCCGCCGTGCCAGCGCGCTGAAGTTCCTGGCGCGCATCGAGCCCGGGAACACGATCGAGCTCCTCCTGCGACGCGGCAAGAAGGACCACGAGTACGCGTTCGAGCTCCTGCGCGACGGCGCCCGCTGCACGGTCGGGCGGCTCGCGTTCGCGCCGGCGGAGGAGCTCGGATGAGCGGGGCCGCGTTCCGCCCCTGCGCCGTCGTCCCCACCTTCGAGAACGCCCCGACGGTCGGCGCCGTCGTCGAACGGATCCGCGCGCACGAGCTGCCGGTCGTCCTCGTGGACGACGGGAGCGGTCCCGACGGCGAGCGTGCCTGCGCCGCTCTCGAGGATCCGCCCTCGGTCTTCCTGCGTCGGTTCGCGAAGAACCGCGGCAAGGGCGCGGCCGTGATGGAGGGCATGCGGATCGCGCACGAGCAGGGCTTCACGCACGCGTTCCAGATCGACGCCGACGCGCAGCACGACCTCGCCTGCGTCCCAGAGTTCCTCGCGGCCGCACGCGAGGAGCCGACGGCAGCGATCCTCGGCTATCCGGTCTACGACCGGACCGCGCCCGCGTCCCGTCGTTTCGCACGGCACCTCACGACCTTCTGGGTCACGCTGGAGGTCGGCAACCGGACCGCCATCCGGGACGGACTGATCGGTTTCCGCGTGTACCCGGTCGCGGCCTCGCTGGCGCTCCCCATCGGAGAGATGCGCATGGGCTTCGACGTGGAGATCGCGGTACGCCTGGTGCGAGCCGGCGTACTCACCGTCAACCTGCCGGTGCCCGTGCGCTACCTCACGGCGGAGGAAGGCGGGATCTCGCACATGCGTCCGGTGCGCGACAACCTGCGCTTCGCGTGGCTGCACACGCGACTGTGCCTCGAGGGCTGTG
>CAZDYS010000547.1:0-3192 GCA_964509445.1 uncultured Planctomycetaceae bacterium | reverse complement strand
CCGCGGGCGGTGCGCTCGAGAAGAGCGCGCGCAGCTCCCGGCGCCGCGCGGCCGGATCGACGCGCGCTGCACCCTCGGGCTCTTCCCCGAGCAGGTCCGAGACCACCAGGTACCGGCGGTCCTCCTCGTGGTCGTGCACCACGAAGTCCGTGTAGAGCCCCCCCACGACGCGCGGCCAGCCCCAGGGGTCAAGCGGCAGGTCGAGATCCTCTCCGTGCACGCCGAGGTCGTAGGCCAGCGCGCCGAGGAATCCGCCGGAGAACCAGGGCGGCCGGTCTCCGCCCACGCGCTCGAGCCGGGCCACGGCGGCGCGCAGTCCGTCGAGGTCCTCGGGCACCGGGACGTCGAGCGGATCGAGCCCGAGCAAGCTGAAGCGGGCCGGGGCTCCGCCCGAGGAGTCCAGGAGGACCGGGCGCCGCGCCGCGGAGAGGAGCGGGAGCCAGTCCGCGAGCGCCGCCCCTGTCGCGGGCAGCGGCTCGACACGGGGCGCGAAACGGAGAGGCGTCATGGGGGCTCGCGGCTCGGGGTTGGCCGCGCGCGGCGCCCAACGTACAAGGGCGCTCTATGACCGCCAAGCCGACCGCGCGCGCCTCTCTCGGAACCGTCTTCGGAATCGTGTTCCTCGACATCGTCGGGTTCTCGATCCTGTTCCCGCTGTTCCCGGCGCTGCTCGAGCACTACGTCGGGCTCGAGGGAACCGACAGCGTCATCGGTCGCCTGCGCGACACGCTGGTCGAGCTGGCCGGGGACGACGAGCACCCGGTGGTGACGTTCTTCGGAGGCATCCTGGGAGCGCTCTACTCGCTGCTGCAGTTCCTGTTCGCCCCGTTCTGGGGAGGTCTCTCCGATCGCATCGGTCGCCGCCCGACGCTGCTCGTCACGCTGGTCGGCACCGTGCTCGCCTACGCGCTCTGGATGTTCGCCGGATCCTTCGCGCTCCTGATCCTCTCGCGCCTGTTGGGCGGGATCATGGCCGGCAACATCTCGACGGCCACGGCCGTGGCCGCGGACACGACGACGTCCGAGAAGCGCGCGAGCGGCATGGCGATCGTCGGGATGGCCATCGGGCTGGGCTTCATCCTCGGCCCGGCGATCGGCGGGCTGACCGTGAGCTGGCAGCCGGGCGCTCCCGCGGACGGCGCCTGGAGCTCGGGCTTCGCCTGGAACCCGTTCTCGGGTCCCGCGGTGATCGCCACCGCGCTCGGCCTCCTGAACCTCGTGCTCGTCGTCACGCGCCTGCCCGAGTCCCTGCCGGCCGAGAAGCGTGGCGCGCGCAAGAGCGAACGCGGCTGGAACCCGATCGGCGCGGCGCGCCGCCTGGGGATCGAGGGCGTGGCGCGCACCACGCTGGTCTCGTTCCTCTACACGATCGCGTTCTCGGCGATGGAGTTCACGCTGACCTTCCTCGCGGTCGAGCGCCTCGCGTTCGAGCCGCGCGACAACGCCTGGATGTTCGTGTTCATCGGCTTCGTGATCGCGTTCGTCCAGGGCGGGATCGTCCGCCGCATGGCACCGCGCGTCGGAGAGCAGCGCATGCTCGTCGCCGGGCTGGCGCTCATCCTCCCGGGCCTCGGCCTGATCGCGGTGACGAGCGGCGTGCCGCTGCTCTACGCGGGCCTGTTCTTCCTCGCGACCGGCAGCGCCCTCGCGATGCCCTGCATGTCCGCCCTGGTCTCGCGCTACACGCCGGACGATCGCCAGGGAGCGGCGCTGGGCGCCTTCCGCTCCGCGGGCTCTCTCGCGCGGGCGATCGGGCCGTTCCTCGGAGGCGTGCTGTACTGGCGCCTCGGGAGCGCGGCCCCCTACCTCGTGGGCGCGGTGCTCCTCCTGGCGCCCCTGTTCCTCGCCCTGCGGCTCCCGCCCACGCCGACGCGGGGCTCGGAGAGCGAGGACCCGAACCCCGCCTGAGGCCCCCGCAGGGTCGATTCTGCGCCGCTCGGGGCCTGCGCCCGCCTCCGCCCTCCAACGCTCCCGGCGCG
Organism: uncultured Planctomycetaceae bacterium; assembly: GCA_964509445.1. Classification (GTDB taxonomy): domain Bacteria; phylum Planctomycetota; class UBA1135; order UBA1135; genus CAZDYS01. The sequence goes on along the minus strand of CAZDYS010000547.1, from coordinate 1,213 downwards.
ATCCTCAGGGTCTCGAGGGATCGGGCCGATAGGTTCGGCGTGATGAAGAGCCTCGTCCTGATCCTCGCCTCCGCCCTCGTCGCCCTCTCCCTCAGCAGCCAGCCCGCCTCCTCGGCGACGCAGGAGGCTCCGACCCTCGCGCCCCAGGACGACCTGGAGAAACGGGTCGCCGAGCTCGAGTCGCTGGTCGGCAGCCTCCGGAGGGAGAATGAGGAGACCACGCACCAGCTCGAGCAGACGCTCACGTACCTCAACGCCCAGGCGGACGCCGCGCGTCAGCTCCTCGGGACGCTGGACCGCTCGGAACAGCTCGGCTTCACAAAGGGCATCAACTTCGAGTCGCGCGAGGTCCTCCTGGCCGGGTTCCGCTCCTACTGGGGCGGCGCCGCCAAGGACCTGCCCAAGCCGGCCGCGAAGAAGAAGCAGGACGGCGCACCGCGCCGCTGAGCGCGAGGCTCCTTGGACCGGGAGCGCGGCGAACTACACTGCGGGGAGCCGCTCGCGAGAAGCGGTTCCCGATGACCGGTTCCGCACGCTCTCCCTGGCGCTCCCACTGCGACGCGTACCTGCGCGAGATCGCGGCGACGCGCGGCGCCTCCGAGCACACCCTGCGGGCCTACGGCGCGGACCTGGACGAGCTCTGCGCCTTTCTCGAGCGGCGCCGCATCACGGATCCGCGTGAGGTCACTCCGCGCACCCTGCGCGGCTTCCTCGCGGACCTCGACGACCGTGGGCTCGCGCGTTCGAGCGTGCAGCGCAAGCTGTCCGCCGTCCGCTCGTTCTTCAAGCACCTGGTGCTGCTCGGGCACATCGACACGCATCCGGCACGCGGACTGCGCCCCGCACGCACCGGACGCCGGCTGCCGAGCGCACTCGAGGAGGGCGAGATCGAAGCCCTGCTCGCCTCCCCGGACGTCACGACCGCGACGGGGCGCCGCGACCGCGCGCTGTTCGAGCTGATGTACTCCGCCGGAACGCGTGCGGCGGAGACGGTCGGCCTGGATCGCATGGACCTGGACCTCGCCGGCGGTCTGGCTCGCGTACGCGGCAAGGGACGCAAGGAGCGCCTCGCGCCGCTGGGGTCCCACGCCGTGCGTGCGCTGCGCGACTATCTCTCGGATCCGGAGCGACCGCGACCGGTCGGCGCCGCGGCCCAGGCGGTGTTCCTGAACCAGCGCGGCGGACGCCTGACGACGCGTTCGCTGGGCCGCAT
>CAZDYS010000546.1:0-3200 GCA_964509445.1 uncultured Planctomycetaceae bacterium | reverse complement strand
GGTTCGTCTGCGAGCTCCCGACCAGGCGCACCGCGCTCGTCGAGCAGTTCTGCTCGTGGTCCGCGTGCAGGATCAGCAGGAGGTCGAGCGCCTTCGCGACGACGGGATCCGCGATGTACTCCTCGCAGGGCGTGGCGTACATCATCTGCAGGAAGTTCGACGCGTAGTCGAGGCTGTTCTGCGGGTACATCGTCGGCTGGCCGATCGAGTGCTTGTAGGCACAGGCCGCGATGGTCGGCATCTTCGCGAGCAACCGGACGGTCGCGCGGTAGATGCGGTCCTCGGTGTCCGCCTCGCGGTAGAAGGTCGCGAGCGCCGCGACGGCCGCCGCGGACACGGGCATCGGGTGCGCGCTCTTCGGCATGAAGTCGAAGAGACGACGGAAGTCCTCGTGCAGCATCGTGTGCTGCGTGACCTCGCGCGTGAAGTCCTCGAGCTGCTCCTTGGTCGGCAGCTCGCCGTAGAGCAGCAGCCAGGACACCTCGAGGAAGGTCGAGTTCTCCGCCAGCTCCTCGATCGGGTATCCGCGGTAGCGCAGGATGCCCTTCTCGCCGTCGATGAACGTGATGGCGCTCTGGCACGCGCCGGTGTTCGCGTAGCCGGCATCCAGCGTGATCAGCCCGGTGTCCGAGCGCAGCTTGCGGATGTCGATGCCCTTCTCCCCCTCCGACCCCTCGAGGACCGGGAGGTCGTAGGTCTTGCCGTCGTAGGTGAGTTGAGCCGTGTCGGAGGCCGGTGCGTTCTCGCCGCTGTTGGCCATGATGGTTGCGAAACCTGTCGTTCGAGGAGGTGGAGGTGAGACCGCTGGGATTGCGGACGGAACACTTTAGCGGCCGTCCTCGGCCACCTCAACGGCGGGACCGGCTCCGGCGGGGCCGGTCGGGCGGGTCTTCGCCTCCTCCTCGCGGTCGGCCCACAGGCCCTCGTCCGGCGGCGGGAGCACGTGTCGCAACATGGCCTCGTACCAAGCGGCCTCGATCCAGGCGGCCGGGAAGAGCGACAGGAGCAGGACCAGGGGCAGGCCGATGCAGCAGGTCGCCAGCAGGAAGACCAGGGAGACCGCGACCCAGGCGAGCTCCACCAGGAACCCCACGAACCACATCCCCAGGAGGTTCATGCGGTGGGGCTCCGAGAGCTCCCAGGACCGGCGCAGGCTGGCCACCGGCCGGTGGCTCTCGATGCTGACGACGTAGGGCACCAGCAGGAACCCGAGCGCCACGTAGGCCCAGATCGGCAGGTAGGCCAGGGAGAACAGGCCCCCGACGAGCCAGCCGACCCCGTCGAGGTCGAATTCCTCGCCGAGCACCACCGGGCCCCCCAGGAGGACCAGGAACGGCAGGGCGATCAGGACCTGCACGCCCCACTGGAGCACCATGGCCCCGGCCATCCGCCAGTAGAGCCCGCGGTGCTGGAACAGGTCGCGGAAGCGCTCCTCCCCCGTCACCAGCACGCGCTGCAGGGCCCCCGCGTAGCCGATCCGCAGGAGGACGTGGAGCGGCAGCAGCAGGATGCCCAGCCCGATCTCGAAGGACACGTTCTCGCCCTCGAAGGACCCCTGGAGGACCGAGCGCGGGCCGTTCGTCAGCGCGAGCAGCATGCCGCCCACGAGGAGCGTGAGCGGGGCGCGCCGGAACAGGCGCAGGGCGACGCCGAAGGCGCGCAGCGGGTCGAAGGCGGTCCGGAAGTCCATGGGCAGGGGGCCGCACCCTACGACTCCCTGCCCACCTATTCCCGAAGGAGGGGCCGGGAGTCCGCCCCGAGGTCAATCCGCCTCGTCGAACTCGACGGCGAGACCCGACCGTCCGTCCCCCATGCGCTGGACCCGGACGATGCGGCCGGACCGCTGGAGGAGGCCTTCCGGGCCGTCGACGGTGATCGAGACGCGGATCGGCTCCTCGCTGAACAGCAGGATGCCCGCGGCGGAGGTGTTGTCGCTGACCGCCTCGAGCGCCTGCTCGGGAACCTCGACCCGGACCGGAGCTTCGAGCGTCCGACGCTCGGAACGGCGCTGATCGGCCAGCTGAGGGGAGGGTTCGCGGTCCATGGAGCGGCTGCGGGTGGGAGGTCGGGGCGAGCAGGGGCCGGGGACGTCCCTGCCTGCATCGACCACTCGGGCCGCGGGCTTGAACGGCGCCCTCTGGCGGAGGCGCGTGACCCCTGGAGCGGACAAGGCCGCGCCGCTCGCCCCCGGAAAACGCCCGTGGGGGCCCTCCGACCGACTGGCACGGGCCGTGCTCCCCCTCCGGCAGACCCCCCACCAAGGAGTCCCTCGCATGAAGAACCGACTCGCCTTCCTGTTCTCCCTCCTGGCCGCCGTCCCGCTCCTCGGAGCCGTCGGCGAGGCCCAGCGGCGCTCGCCGCGCGAGAGCTACGGAGCGCGCGCCACCTTGGCGGCCCGCTCGCAGCCGGTGCGCGCGACGGCCTACCGCGGCCGGTCGACCCGCGGCTACGGGGTGCGCGATCGCCTGCCCGCGCAGCGGGTCTGGGTGCCGGGGCGCTACGAGCACGTCTCCGACCGCGTGTGGGTCCCCGGCGGCCTCGAGCGGATCTGGATCGAGCCCGTCTACCGGACCGAGTTCGACGCCTGCGGGAACGCGATCCGCGTGCTGGTGCGGGCCGGCTGCTGGCGGGACGTCCCGCGCCCCGGACGCTACGAGGTCCGCACGCGCCGGGTCTGGGTCCCCGGACGCTGGGTCCTGCGCTGATCTCCCCCGATCCCGGCCCCGGTGGACCTCCGAGCCGCCGGGGCCGTTTCGGGGTGCCCATGGCAGGGGGTTATGGGCACTCCGAGGGGCGCCGCGACAACGGGTCGCGGCGCCCCCTCCTTTTTCCGCTCGCGTCGGTCGTCGAGCTCGCGGGCTCCGTCAATCGGAGGACTCGCTTCCCACGAGCGCGCCGAGGAAGCCGGCGACCGCCTCCGGCAACCGGAGCTCGGCCAGGAACGCGTAGGGAGCGCCCGCCTCGACGCGCACGTGCGCGAGGTCCTCGTCGAGCTCCCAGCGATCGAGCGCCCTCCGGCGCGTGGGACGCAGGACGAGCGTGGGCACGCGCGGCAGCGCTCCGCCGGGACGCAGGGATCCGCTGAGGACGAACCCGTCGATCCGCGCCTCGGGCGAGGCCGCGAACGAGACCGGGAGGACGCGCGCCGCCGCGCCGCGCACGACGAGGAGGACGGGTCGCTCGGCGTCCTCGCCGCGAAG
>CAZDYS010000545.1:0-3226 GCA_964509445.1 uncultured Planctomycetaceae bacterium | reverse complement strand
CCCGTCGCGGGGCCACTGTTCGGCAAGCGCGTGGTCATCACGGCGGGCCCCACCCGCGAACCGATCGATCCGGTCCGCTACCTGACCAATCGCTCGTCAGGAAAGATGGGTTACGCAGTGGCTGTGTCCGCCCGCGCGCGAGGCGACGGGCGGTCCCCGCCAGCCATGCCCGCAGACCGTGCACCTCGCGGTCCGTGCGGGCGAGGGCGACCCAGGAGTCCTGTGCGAGGTCCTCGGCGCTGGCGGCATCGCGGGTCAGCCCGCGCGCCAGGCGTCGCAGCCAGCGCGCGTGCTCCTCCAGCCGCTGCGGGTCGAACCCGTCCCAGCGGCCTTGTCCGGGGGTGGCTTCCATGGTGCTGCCCACCGAGTGTGCACGGGCCCGCTCCCCGCTGCGCCGGATTCCGAAAACGTGAGGAACCGGCCTTCGGGGGACGGGGAGGGACGCCTCCGCTAGAGTGGTCCCCGGAGGAAACCGCTCCACCCCAACCACCCGAGAGAAGGAAGGAGACCGCGATGTCCGAAGAGATGGAATTCCCGCAGCCGACCGTCGAGCACAACCGCCTGAAGGAGCACGCTGGCGTCTGGAACGTCGAGAGCAGCTTCTACATGGACCCGAACCCGGAGACGCCTCCGATGGTCGTGCAGGCGAAGGAGACGATCGAGATGTTCGGTCCGTTCTGGACGACGGGTACCTACGAGTCCGAGATGATGGGCATGCCCTTCCAGGGCAAGGCGACGCTCGGCTACGACCCGGAGAACAAGGAGTACGTCTCCACCTGGATCGACACCATGTCGCCCACGTTCTTCTGCTTCCGCGGCAACTTCGAGGGCGAGACGCTCACCATGCGCGGCCGCGCCTTCGACTGCATGTCGAAGATGGAGGCGAACTACCGCACGACGGAAGTGCACAAGAGTCCGAACGAGCGCGTCTTCGAGATGTTCATGGAGATGCCCGACGGCACCGAGTTCAAGATGATGACGCACGTCTACACCCGCTCCTGACGAGCGCGCAGGAGCCCGGGCGACGCGGAGGCCAGGCTTCGCGTCGCCCTCGTTCGTTCCGGGCGGAGGTCCTTCCTGGTGCTGATCGTCTTCCTCCGACTTCGAGTCGCTGCGGCGATTCGGTCCGGCGCCCACGCCGACGCGATTCCCGCCGGGGGAGGAAGGTCCCGGGCGCTAGCATGAACCCATGAGCGAGCCTCTCGAACCGTCTTCTCCGACGTCCGTCCGCCCCGCAGGCCTCGTGCGCGGCCTCTGCGGCTTGTTGGCCACCGTCCTTCTGCTGCCCGGAGCGACGTCCGCAGCGCAGGACGAGACCTCGGACTGGGAGGCGCACGTGCAGCGGGTGTTCGCGGACTACGATCGCGACGACGCGCCCGGGATGACCGTCGCCGTCGTCCGGGCCGGAGAGGTGGTCGTCGCTCGGGGCTTCGGCCTCGCGAGCCTGGAGCACGGCGTCCCGAACGACGCGGACACGGTCTTCCGGATCGCCTCGGTCTCCAAGCAGTTCACCGCGGCCTGCATCGCGCTCCTGGAGCTCGACGGAGAGCTCTCGATGGCGGACGAGGTCCGGGAACACGTTCCCGAGCTGCCCGACTACGGAGTCTCGCTCCAGGTCGCGCACCTCGTGCACCACATCAGCGGTCTGCGAGACTACATCGAGATCCCCTACGAGCGCGGGGGGTCGATCGAGCACGTCACGCCGGAACAGTCGCTCGCGCAGCTGGCGGAGGAGCAAGAGCTCCGGTTCGTGCCCGGAGAGCGCTTCGAGTACAGCAACTCGAACTACCTCCTCCTGGGCCTGATCGTCGAGCGCGTGAGCGGCAAGCCGCTCCCGGTCTTCGCGCAGGAGCGGATCTTCGGTCCGCTCGGCATGGAGAACACGCACTTCCAGGAGCGACACGACCGCGTCGTGCCCGGGAGGGCCTTCGGCTATGCCCCCCTGTCGGCCGCGGACGACACCTCCGGCACGGGCTTCCGCCTGGACATCACCACGATCGACCACGTGGGGGACGGCGGCGTGTTCACGACCGTGGGGGACCTCGCGAAGTGGGACGCGAACTTCTACGAGCCGAAGGTCGGCGGGCCGGAGTTCCTGGACCTGATCCACAGCGCGGCGTTCCTCAACGACGGCTCGGAGCACCGCTACGCCTTCGGGTTGATCCTGGGCCGGATGGGAGAGCGTCCCACGGTGTCCCACAGCGGGTCCTGGGTCGGCTACCGCGCGGAGCTGACGCGCTTCCCGGAGGAGCGGCTCACGGTGATCTGCCTGGCGAACCGCGCCGACGTGGATCCGACCGGCCTGTGCCAACAGCTCGCTCGGGGTCTCCTGGACTGATCGCGCGGCTTCCCCGAGGACGACATGAACACAGACTCCTGGTCCCCGCTCGGACGGATCGCGCCGACGGAGCTCGTCGAGGCGCGCCTGTCGCTGCACTACGCCGCGCAGCCCCTGGCGGCGGCGGCCTATGCGCTCCTGCCCATGCAGGAGGACCACCACCACACGAACCTCCTGTGGTCACGCGCGCGGTCCGCGCTCGTCGGTCGACCGCTGCCCCGCGCAGGTCGTGCGTTCCTGGAGCCGGCCGCTCTCCGGATCGGGGTCCTCGCGCCGTCCGGTGAGGCGGCCTCCCTGGAGCTCGGCGGCCTGCGGCTGGGCGAGGCCTTCGACGCGTTCGCAGAGCTCCTGCGCGAGCGCGGAGAGGCGGTCCCGGAGGCGGGCCTCGAGCTCCCCGACTACGACCTTCCGGAGGCGCGCGTCGCGAGCTCGGAGCCCTTCTCCCCGCGGGAAGCGCAGGCTGGGGCGCTGGAGGAGCTCGCGCGCTGGTTCCAGAACGCCGAGCAGGCGCTGCAGCCCGTCGCGACGCAGGCGCTCGACGGTGCCGAGCTGCGCGGGTGGCCGCACCACTTCGATCTCGCGGCGCTCCTGGCGCTGGAGGGCGACCGGTTCGTCGGTGCGGGGTTCTCGCCGGGGGACGGAAGCTACGCGGAGCCGTACTTCTACGTCAGCCCCTGGCCGAAGCCGCCCGAGGATCGTCTGCCGGCGCTCCCGGAAGGAGCGCACTGGCACACGGAGGGCTTCACCTCGGCGGTCCTGCCCGCGACCCGCCTCGTGCAGCAGGCGAGCCCCGCCGAGCAGGAGCGCACCGTGTCCACCTTCCTCGAGAGCGCGGTGGCGCGCTCGCTCGAACTCGTGGACGGCGGAGCGTGACGCGCTCGCTCGGCG
>CAZDYS010000544.1:0-3227 GCA_964509445.1 uncultured Planctomycetaceae bacterium | reverse complement strand
CACGGTCGCGCTGGGACTCGAGGCGCATCCGCGCGAGCGGAGGCTGACGCTGTTTGCGACCCCGGAGAGTCCTGCTCCGTGGATTCGCCCGGGCGTGGCCGCGTACCTCGAGCTGGTGACGGACGAGACGGCGCGTCCGACCCTCGCGATCCCGCGTGCCGCTCTCGTGCGCGACGACCTCGGCACGGTCTTCTTTCGCCGCGATCCGAGGAATCCCGATGTGGCGATTCGCGTGGAGGCGGACCTCGGTGTCGGAGACGGGCGGTGGGTCGTGCTCCGCAGCGGATCCGCTGCCGGAGACGAGATCGTGATCGCCGGGGCCTACGAGCTCCAGCTGGCGATCGAGAGTGAGGGGAAGGAAGTCGGGGGCGGCCACGTGCACGCCGACGGAACACGCCATGCCGACCACTGACCGGAGGACGAGGTGCTCGAACGACTGATTCGATGGTCCATCGACCACGCGGCTCTGGTGCTGCTCTCCGGCCTCCTGGTCCTCGTCGCGGCTGCGCTGCGCCTCCCCGAGATGCAGGTCGACGTCTTCCCGGAGCTGCAGGCTCCGACGGTCGTGGTCATGGCCGAGTCGCCCGGGCTCGCGGCCGACGAGGTCGAGCAGTACGTGACCCTCCGGTTGGAGTCCGCCGTCAACGGCATTCCGGGAGCCCGACGCGTGCGGACCTCGAGCGCGATCGGGCTCGCGATCGCCTACGTCGAGTTCGACTGGGGGACGGACATCTACCGCGCGCGGCAGCTGGTCTCGGAGCGACTGGACACGGTGCGGGAAGAGCTCCCCGTCGGGACGCACGCCGAGATGACGCCGATCACGTCGATCACCGGGGAGATCATGCTGCTCGCCGTCTCGTCGCCGGACGGGTCCGTCGACGCGCTCGAGCTCCGAGCGTGGTCGGAGTTCGAGCTTCGCAACCGACTGCTGACGCTGCCGGGAGTCGCGCAGGTCAGCGTCATCGGCGGTCAGCTCCCCGAGTACCAGGTGCTCGTGGATCCGGAGCGCCTGGCCCTCCACGACCTCACGGTGCAGGACGTGGTCGAGGCCACGGGAACGGCTCACAGCACGCTGAGCGCGGGGTTCCTGGCGGACGTCGACGGGCAGGAGCTCCCGCTGCGACAGACCGGACGCGTGCGCTCGGTCGCGGACGTCGCCGGAACGATGATCCGCATCCACGACGGCGCTCCCGTGACGATCGGGCAGGTCGCCGAGGTCCGCTGGGGGCCCGCTCCTCGTCGGGGCACAGGCTCGGACCGGGGCTCTCCAGCCGTCGTCCTCACGCTACAGAAAGCCCCGGGGACCAACACCCTCGCGATCACGCGCGAGGTCGATCGCGTCCTCGACGAGATCGAGCCGGCGGTTCCTCCCGGCATCGTCCTCAATCGTCAGGTGTTCCGGCAGGCGGACTTCATCGACCGTTCGATCGGCAACGTCGTCGAGGCGCTCCGGGATGCGGCCATCATCGTGTCGGTCATCCTGCTCCTGTTCCTCCTGAACCTCCGCACCACCCTCGTCACGCTGACCGCTCTGCCCTTGTCCCTGGCTGCTGGCGTGCTCGCGCTGGAGTTCCTGGGCGAGACGATCAACGTCATGACCCTGGGAGGACTCGCGATCGCGGTCGGGAGTCTCGTGGACGATGCGATCATCGACGTCGAGAACGTCTTTCGCCGACTTCGGGGGAACGCCCGACTGCCGGAGGCGGAGCGCGGCTCCAAGAGAGAGACCATCTTCCGCGCCTCGAACGAGATCCGGCCGGCGATGGTCACGGCGACCGCCATCATCGCGCTCGTCTTCCTCCCGTTGATGTTCCTGGATGGCATCGAGGGCCGCTTCTTCCGCCCGCTCGGGGTCGCTTTCGTCGTGTCGCTGGCTGCGTCGCTCCTCGTCGCGCTGACGATCACGCCGGCGCTCTGTCGCCTCGTCCTGCGTGAGGAAGGCGGTGGGAGCCGGGAGTCCTGGCTCGTCGGGCGGCTCGACGGCATCTACGGGAGAGTCCTCGCCGCGACGCTCCGTCGGCCGGCTCCCGTCCTGCTCGCGGCCGCCGCGGCGACGCTCGTGACGCTCGCGATCGGCACGACCTTCGGCACCTCCTTCCTGCCCGAGTTCAACGAGGGGACCTACACGGTCGGCTTGTACGCGCAGCCGGGGACCTCCCTACCGGCGAGCGACCGCGTGGCGTCGGCCGTGGAGCGACGCCTGCTGGAGCTGGACGGCGTACGCAGCGTCACGCGCCGCACCGGGCGCGCCGAGCGGGACGAACATGCCGAGCCCGTCAGCAACTCCGAGCTCGACGTCACCCTTCAGCCGGGCGCGGACGGGCTGGCCGTTCGGAACGCGATCTCGAGCGTGCTCGAGGACACGCCGGGGATCACGGGCAACGTCGGTCAGCCGATCGAGCACCGCCTCAGCCACATTCTCTCCGGCACGCCCGCCGCGATCGCGATCAGCGTGTTCGGCGAGGACCTGGCCACCCTTCGCCGGATCGCGAGCGAGATCGAGACGGCACTCGAGTCGCTGCCCGGCACGCGCGACGTGACCGCGAACCGCGAGATTCGCGTCCGGTCCGTGCCGATCGCCTATCGCTCCGCGGACCTCGCGGCGTTCGGGCTCACGCCGCTCACGGCCGCGCGTCAGGTCCGGGACGCGCTGCAGGGAGCTCCGGTCGCCGAGGTGCACGACGGTCTGCGCCGCTACGCGCTCACGGTCCGCCTGCGGCAGGAGTCCCGTGAGGACGTCGAGGACGTTCGACGTCTGGTGCTGCGCGGCGCGGACGGAGCCCTCGTCCGACTCGAGCAGGTGGCCGACGTCGGGGCGGAGCTGGTCCCGCACCAGGTCACGCGCGAGAACGCGCGGCGCAAGGCGGTCGTCTCCTGCAACGTCGCCGAGGGAGCGAACCTCGGGGACCTGATCGCCGACGTACGCGGTCGCGTCGATCCCATCGTGGCCCGCCACGGATACTCCGTGAACTACGGTGGCCAGTTCGAGGCACAGCGCTCCGCCACGCGCTCCCTCTTCCTGTTCGGGGGCCTGTCGCTCCTGGTCATGCTCGGGCTCCTCGAGCTCACCGTCGGGTCCCTGCGCGTCGCGTTGCTCGTGCTGCTCAATCTGCCGCTCGCGCTCATCGGTGGCGTGCTGGCCGTGTTCCTGTCCGAGACTCCGGATCCGTGGGCGGTCCTGCTGTCGCTCCTGGGGCTCCTGGGGGGCGCGTCCGGAATCGTCGCGC
>CAZDYS010000543.1:0-3229 GCA_964509445.1 uncultured Planctomycetaceae bacterium | reverse complement strand
CTCCGCACCCCCCGCGCCGCGCGCGCCGTCTTGGGACATCATGGGGTCGATGAGTGGAGGCAGTCCCTCGGCGGAAGTCCTGCGCGCCCAGCGAGGCTTTGTCCGAGCGTTGGCGCGTGAACTGGTTCGTGACGAGCACGCCGCCGAGGAACTGGAGCAAGAGACCTGGCTGCGCTTCCTGGAGCGGCCACAGGGGATTGGCCAAGACGTGCGCGCCTGGTTGCGCACGGTTGCGCGCAGGCTTGCGATCGATCTCCGGCGCACCATCGCGCGGCGTACGGACCGAGAGGCGCTAGCCGCACGCGACGAGTCGCTGCGCTCCACGGCGGAAGAACTGGCCGAAGCCGAGCTCTCTCAGGCCTTGGTCGCCGCCGTGCTCGCGCTGGACGAGATCTACCGTGACACCGTGCTCGCGCGCTACTGGCGTGGGTGGGGACCGAAGCGGATCGCTGCAGAGACCGGGACGCCCATCGAGACGGTGCGAAGCCGTCTGCTGCGCGCGCATCGGATCTTGCGGGAGCGCCTGGAGAATAGCGACGCGAGAGAAGCGTGGGCCCTGGTCGCCTTGGCGGGCGCGCCAAGGCCCCCCCTGGCTGGGCTCGGTGTCATGTTCTCGGCGGGAAGCAAGGCGCTGGTTGCGGTGGCCTTGAGCGTCGGGCTCCTGTTTCTTGCTCTTCGCGGCCTTCCGCAACCGGAGAGTGATAGCGGTCTTCGCGATCCCCAGATCGACAGGACCGATGTGAACGAGGAGTCGGCCACCTCCACGGTGGCGTCCACGAGTCGGCGATCCTCCGAGCGTGTGGATCCCTCCGGGTCCGATCCCGGGCGTTTGAGGCTTGGCGGGCTCGTGGTCCATCAAGCCTATGAGCCGCTCGGGCTTCGCCGAGCGGTCGCCGCGGACCTTCCGTTGCGCGTGTTCCTTTCGAGCCGGGAGCAGGGCGAGAACGTCGTCGACGGGGTCGAGGTTCGTACGGATGCGCAGGGCAAGTTCGTGGTGGAGCTCGAGGATCCCGGTCAACGCCCGCTGTACTGGCAGGTGCGTGCGCAACCGGACGACACGTACAGGCAACTCGCGTACACGACCTCGCTTGAGGAGATGGGCGAGCGTGTCCTGCTCCGCGTCGCGCACGGGAAGCTCCTGGGCCGAGTGTTCGGGATGCACGACGAGCCGTTGGCGGGGGTGCGCCTTCAGCTAGGGCAAGGTGCGGAGTTCGGACCCCAGCGGACGGCCGTGAGCGACGAGGAGGGACGCTTCGAGTGGACTGGAATCCGTCGAGTCGCCCGCATTCGTGCCAGGCATCCCCGCTACGTCGAGTATTCGTGGGACCGCCCCCGTCGTGCTGTGGAGGGTGGATGGGAGCCCCTCGTCGTCCGGATGATCGACGCCGCACAGATGGTGGTCACGATTCGCACGCCGGCGGGCGTACCCGTGGCCAACGCTCACGTTGCTTGCTCCTATGAGCGCAGCGAGACGCGCACTCCAAGTCCGCCGAGGCGTCCTTCCAAGATCGCCCAGGGCACGACCGATGCGAAGGGGAGGCTGTCGCTCGCGGGGCTTCCTGCGGGCCGGTGGTTGAAGGTCGCCGTCTCCTGCGGAAGCTCGAGGATCGAGAGCCGCTCGATCATAGACGGACGGCTCGTGTTCTCGGAAGGACCGGAGTCGACCGGAGAGCCGATCCTCCTGACCGGCGGGGTCGAGTCCCGGTTCGAGGCACAGCTCACAGCTGTCGAGGTCGAGGGTCACGTGCGCTATGCCGACGGTCGCCCGGCCGATGGCGCTCAGATTCGGGTGATGGACCGGGGTCAGCCGGAGAGGGCGACCTGGAAGGCACCCTCTGCCTCCCCGGACGGGAGCTTCCGGTTCGTCCTGCTGGAGCCAGCTCTGCTCGGGCCGCTGGAGGTGCGCGCCGCGCATGGACGGGCGGCTCTGGGGTCCTGGGCCGATCTGGAGTCGCTGTCTGCCGTCCCTCCGGGCGGGGTCGGTAGGGTCCTCCTCCCGCCAGCGGAGGCCTTCGGAACGACTCAGGAGATCGTCTTGAACACGTCGCTCTCGATCACGGGGACGCTGTTCTCGTCCGACGGTGTTCCGATGGGAACCGGTCTTCGCAGGGCACGCCTCTGGGCGCAGCCAGCGGGTTCGAGGCGGCATCGATTCGCGGGTAACCGCGATGCGATGGAAGGGGTCCTAGGAGAGCACGGGCACTTCGAGATCGCAGGTCTCGAAGAGGGGAGCTATGACCTGTTGGTCTCTAGAGACATCGGAAGCTTCTACCCCCTCGAGAGTTCTCTTCATCGGCTCGAGCAGGTCCGCGCTGGAACGAGTGGCGTGATCCTGGAGTTGCCTTACGAGGAACCGGTCCGGATCCGCGTCGAGCATGGGTTGGAAGCGGATCGTAGGTTCACACTCCTGCGTTCGCGTTTCGAGTCGGCCTCCCCGATGCCACATGTTGCTCAGGCGTCTTCTGTCGTGAGCGTTCGAGGTGTCCAGCCATGGCCTCCGGGGACACGCTACGGATTCGGCGGAGCCAGCCTGGAACGGGGGCGGGACGGTATGTGGGTCCATGGGCACGACGGTGGCGCGCGGTCGGGAGTGGACCTCCCCGACCTTGGGCCTGGTCTTTATGCCATCGGAGTGCATCCGCTCCCCAAGGACGACTGGTTTCCCCAGGCCACGCCCTTACTGCGTTTCGAACCGGGGACCTACACGATCCGCTTCGAGCCACAGCGTGCGACCTCTCTCTCGGGCAAGGTCCTCAACGCTCCAGCGTCCGATTTCGTCGCCGTCCAGATCGTGGACGAGAGGGGCCGCCCGGTGCCCGTCGCGGACGAGGCTCGAAGCACCGAACCACGGGCGATCCTCGAGACAGGCGCGACGGGAGCGTTCCGTATGCACCTGGTTCCCGTGGGCTCCTTCTTCCTTCGAGTCGGAACCCGGGCGCAGCTCGAGAACGGTCTCTACAGCAATCAAGTTCCGCTCGAGGTCGGGCTCGACCGTGAGATCGCCCTGGAGGTTCCGTTTCGGCCGGACCAACAGCAGGACTGACGCCGCCCGGCCTCCCACGAAAAAACCCCGCCGGGCCTTTTCTGCCCGACGGGGTTCCAGGGGGACGCTCCGAGGAGCGTCCGTGTGCGCAACCGTCAGTGGTTGTCGGTGATGTAGTTCATGAACGACATCCCGATGTTCTCGAACTGGTGCTGTCTCGGCACCTCGATCGCGTTCTTGATGCAG
>CAZDYS010000542.1:0-3229 GCA_964509445.1 uncultured Planctomycetaceae bacterium | reverse complement strand
CGAGGAGCCGGTCGCCGCGAACGCGCGCTTCCATCCCGACCCCCCACCCGCCACGGGGAAGACGGACGGGAAGCGGGCGGGTTGCGGTTCCAGTGGCTCCTCTCGCGCCGTCTCGGCCCGGGGAGGAGCGCCTGCCCAGCCGCGAGACGCGGCGGGCCAGCCCGTCCCCGGGGGCATCCTCCGGAGGCGAGCGGCGCTCCGACCCCCGCGGGGTTGGAACGGGAGAGGGCGAGCCCGGCCGCCCGCTCCCGCGGCGCCTCTCAGATCCCCGCGGGGACGATCAGGAAGGCCCAGTCCTCGCCGGCGTCGCCCGGCGGGTGGGGGATCGGGAGGACCTCTCCGCCGCGGATCGGCATCTCGGGTCCCTCGAACTCGCCCGTGCGCGGGTTGTACCAGCGCGCGACGAACAGCTTCTGCGTGTGGGTCAGGTCGAGCGTGCCGCGCGTGCGCGCCTCCGACAGGTAGCCCACGTAGTACCAGCCGAGCTTCGCGAACAGCTGGCCGTCCCCGAACGGGCTGGCCTCGCCCTGGATCAGGTCGTCGTGAGGCTCGAGCTCCCAGAACGGCACGTGCTCCTCCAGGAGCTTGCGCGCGTACCAGGTGTAGTTCCACATCTCGTCGCGCGTGCGGAAGTCCTCGAGCCGCAGGTCGCCGCCGAGCGGGAGCTCGTGGTAGCCCGTGTACCACTCGATGTGTCCGCCGCTGAGGAGCGTCTCCCACAGCTGCAGCTTGCGCAGGTCGACCGCGTTGTCGTCGCGCAGGCCCTGGAGCTGCTCGTCGAACTCGACGACCCACTTGCGTCCCGCGGCGGCCGAGTCGTTGCGCCACTTCTCGACGATCACGTCCGCGCTGTGGGGGACCGCCTGGAGCGAGTTCGTCGCGATGCGCGGGTCACCGAGCACGTCGTCGTACTGCTGGCTACTCCCGTCCAGCGGGAGCAGGTTCACGTGGAAGCCGACCGGGTGGTCGTAGGGGTCGATGTCGCGCATGTAGGCCGCGAACGCGAAGACCTCGGCGGTCGTGTACTCGCACTCCTCGGCCAGGTTCCACTTGATCGCCGGCAGGTGGCCGAAGCGCGCGACCATCTCGCGGAAGAAGAGCTTCCGCTCGACCTCGAGCCGTCCGCCGTCCAGCCAGTTCTCGTTGGCGGGCTCGGTCTCCGAGAGCACGACGTGGGAGGCGATGCCCAGGCGCGCGACGTGCTCGAGCAGGCTGTTCCACTGGCGCAGCTTGCTGACGTCGTAGTGCGTCTTGTTGAACCGCGTGTTGGCGTAGCCGACGAACGGGCACACGTCCCAGCCGTCGCCGCCGAGGTTCATCGGCAGGAAGTAGATCGAGTTGACGTTCACCGACGCCAGGTAGTTGATCGCGCCCACGATGCCGCGCGAGTCGACCTGCGTGTCCTCGCTGCGGAACAGCGGGTCCGCGTGCGACCCGAGTCCGCCGTACTTCGCCGGCCCCCAGTCCGCGCGGTGCGGCTCGAACAGGTGCAGGCCCCGGTCGAGCCCGCTCACGTCGATGCCGCCCTGGTCGACGGTGTTGTCGAAGCCCTGGTAGGCGAGCAGGTTCTCCGGGCTGTTCGTCCCTCCCTTGATGAAATACGAGCCGTCGAAGAACTTGAGGTAGTGGTCGTTGACGTAGACGAGCTTGCCCCACTTGTAGAAGCCCGGAGCCTCGTCGTCGCGCGGCAGCACCTCGAACGTGCCGGCCATGCCGTCGAAGTGAGAGGGACTCCCGGCCTGGGGCGAGAGCTCGACGGCGACCTCGCTCCCGCTGCGGAAGCGCGCCACGAAGCTCCAGCTCCCTTCGACGTAGGGCGCGAAGCGCACGCGCCAGACGTTGCCCGTTCCGCCGCCGCGACCGTCCCCGTCGAAGAAGCCCGGGATGCTCATCACGAGCCCGTCCGGAGACGTGAACTCGACCTGCAGGCGGTAGTCCAGGAAGGGGTTGGGGCCGTCGTCGAACTCGTTCGCCAGCGGACCCTCGAAGTCGAAGGTCAGCGGGAACCAGGCGCGCATGTCGCCGGACACCCGGAAGCCGGTGCCGGTCACCGATCCGCCCGTGTGCAGCGTCTGTGCACCGGAGCTCGAGCGGTTGGAGGAGAGGTCGATCGCCTGCACGACGTAGCCGTAGGCGGAGTTCTGCTCGAGACCGTGGATGTGCACGGAGTGCTCGCGTCCGACGACGTCGTCCCAGTGGAAGTCCGCCATCGTGAGTCCGCCGTTGAGCACGACGTACCCGCGCGTGATCTCGTCCGTGGCCCACGAGACGGTGACCTCACCGCCTCCGTGGTTGTCGACGCGCAGGCCGCCGATCTTGGGAGGACGCTCCTGGCTGGAGAGCGCGGGAGCGAGCGCAGGACCTTGTTGCGGGGCGAACGACAGGGCGGTCGCCAAGAGAAGCGAGGAGGTGATCACGGGGGGGAGTGAGTCCGAGGCCGGTTGCTGCGCGAGAGAGGAATCCTCCGGCACCCGACCCCGCTCGTGGCCATCGAACAGACGATCTCCCCAGGGCTCCGGAAGAGTCCGGATTCTACCTTTTTCCGGCGATTCCGGCGAAAAGGTGCAGGGTCATGTCGGGGCCCATGGGCCAGATCTCCTCCTGGGCGTAGTGCTCCGACAAGTTCTTCCGTACCCACTGGTAGTAGGGATCCCGAAACCACACCCAGACGCGCTCCGGGAGGGGTTCCGGGCCGGACGCGCGCTCGATCCACGCCTCGTAGCCCACGTCCGGCGGGATCGTGGCGCCCTCCGGGACCTCCACGCGGTCCAGGTAGTAGCGCCAGGTCGTCTCCTCCCGCAGCGGCTCCTTGTCCCAGGGCGGCTTGGCGACCACCAGGTCCCCGGGACGGGCGTTCGCGACCACGAACTCCACCAGACGGCGGTGGTCCTCCCGCCCGCCGCTGAACACGTTCACCAGGGTCACGACGGCCATCAGGGCGAGCAGCGCCACGCGCGCGACCGCTCGAAGGGCTCCGCCGGACAGTCCGAGCGCGGCGAGGTACAAGAGCGGCGGTGCCGCGCCGCTCAGGTAGCGCCACCCGAAGGTCGACCGCTCGTGCAGCTGGGACACGCCCCAGGCCCACAGGGGCAGGGCGATGCCGAAGCCGACGACGTAGAACAGCGCCACGCGCCCGGCGGGATCGTCGCGCCAGCGCGAGCGCAGCCGCAGCAGCCCCGCCACGAGCGCCAGGGCGGCCAGCGCGCTGCCGGGCCAGGCGAGCGCCACG
>CAZDYS010000541.1:0-3235 GCA_964509445.1 uncultured Planctomycetaceae bacterium | reverse complement strand
GCGCTGCGCGCGTCCAGCATCCCGTACTCGCCGCCGATCGCGTCGATCATCGCGATCAGTCCGAGGTCGATGCCGGCGTACATGTCGCCCTCGCGGAACTCGGGCGCGATCACGTCGCGGATGATGCGACCGGAGATCGCGTCCGTCAGGTTCCCTTCCAGCCCGCGGCCGACCTCGATGCGCATCTTGCGGTCCTTCACCGCGACGAGCAGCAGCGCCCCGTCGTGGTCCTCGACGCTGCCGAGGCCCCAGCCGCGCGCCGTCTCCAGCGCGAGCTTCTCCAGGGATCGACGGCCGAGCTCCGGCACGATCAGCACGGCGACGTCGTGTCCGGAACCGCGCTTGAAGGACTCGAGCCGCAGCTCGAGCGCGCGTTCCTGCTCCGGCCGCAGGACGCCGGCCTGGTCGGTGACCCAGCCGTCGTTCGTCGGCGGCGCGATCTCCTGCGCCGCGGGAACCAGCGACAGGAGCGCGAGCGCGAAGGGGACGAGGAAGAGAGGCAAGGGAGGAGTGCGTCTACTCGCCGAAGTCGATCGTCGGGACCTCGTCCACGTTCGCCTCTTCCGGCTCGAACTGGGGCAGACGCTCGAAGCCGCCGAAGCTCGCGATGAAGCTGTTCGGGAACTTGCGCACGTTCGTGTTGTGGCGCTCCACGGCGGTGATGTAGTCGCCGCGCGCGACCGCGATGCGGTTCTCCGTTCCCTCGAGCTGCGACTGCAGGTCGCGGAAGGCCTCGGTCGCGCGCAGGTCGGGATACTTCTCGGCGACGACCATGAGACGGGACAGCGCGGAGGAGAGTCCGCCCTGGGCCGCGAGGAACTGCTCGGCCGCGGCCGGGTTCTCGGCCAGGGAGTTCGGGAGCTGCACCTTCCCTACGCTCGCGCGGGCGTTCGTGACCGCCGTGATCGTCTCCTGCTCGAAGTTCGCGGCGCCTTTGACGGTGCTGACGAGCTGAGGGACCAGGTCGAGCCGCCGCTTGTACTGGTTCTGGATCTCGCTCCACTGCTTCTCGACGGCCTCCTCGCTCGAGACGAGTCCGTTGTAGGCCGAGACGGCGCAGCCGCCGGAGACCACGACGGCGAGCACGATCGCGCCGAGGAACATCCACAGGGCGGACAGGCCTCGGCGCGAGGGACGGGGAGCGGGATCGGAGCGATGCTTCATGGGGGTCGCAGGAGGTCTTTCGGGCTCGGGAGCGGGCATGCTACGGCGCGACCGCCGCCGAATTCACTCACGGTCACGGCTTGCTTGCGAGGATCGCGTCACGGCTCGGAGCGAGCCTCGAACCGGGGCGCGTTCTCAACCTCCCAGGAGCCCGACATGAAGACGATCCTCACCACTCTCGCCCCCCTGATGCTCGCCGCGGCGGCTCTGGGGACGCCCCAGGAAGGCCCGGCCCGGCCGGCGCTGAAGAAATACAACCTCGAGAAGAAGTCCCTCGCGCTCGAGGGCTACGACCCGGTCGCCTACTTCCCGGTCGGCGGCGGCAAGCCCGCGAAGGGCAGCAAGAACCGCACGGCCTCCCACGCCGGGGTGACCTACCGCTTCGCGAGCGACGCGAACCGGGCGCTGTTCCTCGCCGATCCGGAGCGCTACGAGCCGTCCTTCGGAGGCTGGTGCGCCTACGCCATGGCCGACGACGACCGCGTGGAGGTCGATCCGGAGTCGTTCCTGATCGAAAACGGCGAGCTGCTGGTCTTCTACGACGGCTTCTGGGGCAACACGCGCAAGAAGTGGCTCGAGGAAGGCGGCGCCGAGCTGAAGCCGAAGGCCGACAAGCACTGGAAGAAGCACAGCGGCGAGAACGGCCGCAAGCTCGCGAGCTGGAACCTCGACGGTGGACTGGCGGTCCAGGGCTACGACCCGGTCGCCTACACGAAGGGCGGGCCCGCCCAGGGGGCCGCCGCCCACGAGCGCACGGTCCGCGGCGTCCGCTACCGCTTCCAGAGCGCCGCGAGCGCCAAGGCCTTCGAGGCCGACCCGACCGTGTTCGAGCCGCACTTCGGCGGCTGGTGTGCCTACGCCATGGGCGAGGGCAAGAAGGTCGCGATCGACCCGAAGAGCTTCCTCGTGCGGGACGGCGCCACGTACCTCTTCGCGAACGACGACGCCCGCGCGAAGTTCGAGGCCGACCCGAAGGGCCGCATCGCGAGCGCCACGCAGGCCTGGGCGAAGCTCAGCCGCTGACTCCGAAGGACGGGCGGGCGCTCCTGGTGCTCGCCCGTCCGCGTTCGCGCCGGCGCCGGGACGCACTCCCCCGGCGCCGAGCGTGGACGCAGGAGGCGGCTGGTCAGCGGCTCGCGGCGCCGGCCGCGGGTCGCGAGAGAGTCTCCCGGCTCTCCGCCGCGAGCCAGGCGAGTCCCGTGACGGCGGCGGTTCCGAGCTCGAGCTCGCGCGGGTGGACCGCGTGCAGGACGTCCCGAGCGGAGTGGTGGACGTCGAAGTAGCGGTGGGCGTCCGGGACGTAGCCCACCAGGGGAACCCCGCTCTTCGCCATCGGGCCGATGTCCGCCCCTCCTCCGCCGGGCTCGACGAACAGCGGAGCGATCGGCGCGAGCTGCCCGACCAGCTCGCGCAGCTCGGCGAGCGCGGCGGACGTCACCTGGGCCGAGAAGCCGCGCGGCGTGAACGCTCCGCGGTCCGACTCGATCGCGAGCACGTGGTTCGCCATCTCGTCCTCGTGCGCCGCGTAGTACCCGTTGCCACCGGCGAGCCCGTTCTCCTCGTTCATGAAGAGCACGCAGCGCACCGTGCGACGCGGGCGCAGGTTGAGCTCCTTCATCAGCCGCAGCGCCTCCATCGCGTGCACGCAGCCCGCGCCGTCGTCGTGCGCCCCGTCCCCGACGTCCCAGGAGTCGAGGTGTCCGCCGACGACGACGATCTCGTCCGGGAGCTCGCGGCCCACGAGCTCGCCCACGACGTTGTGCGACAGCACGGGCTCGAGCGTGCGGCAGGAGAGCTGCAGGCGCAGCCGCACGGGCTCACCGGCGGCCAGGAGCGCCGCGATGCGAGCCGCGCCGCGCGTGCTGACCGCCGCCGCGGGGATCGGAGGAACCCCGTTCACGTAGCGCACCGACCCCGTGTGCGGGTCGTCGTCGAGCCGCATGGTCACGGAGCGCACGATGGCCGCGACCGCGCCCGCGCGCGACGCCTGGCTCGCACCCCCCACGCGCTGCTGCACGGCCTCCCGGTAGGCGTCGAACGTGTTGACGTGCGACGGGTCCATCGGGCGGTT
>CAZDYS010000540.1:0-3242 GCA_964509445.1 uncultured Planctomycetaceae bacterium | reverse complement strand
GTTCACCCTGCGCGACGCGGCCGGCGTCTCGAGCGCCCGCGAGGCCCGCCTGTTCGGGAGGCGCGCGCTCCGGGTCCCCGTTCCCCCGGACGCGACCGGCCCGCTGGAGCTCGCCGTCGAGCGCGTCGGCGGAAGCGCCGTGCTCGCGCTCTCGCCGGGCAGCCTTGAACTGCTGGAGCCCTCGTCGGCACCGGCCCGTGGCGCCTTCGAGATGGCTGCGCACACGCTCCTCCTGTGGCTCGCCGGAGGCCTGGGAATTGCCTGGCTCGGCACGCGCATGCGTCCGAGCTACGCGGCCTGGTGCGGACTCGCGGCGGCCTGGATCCCGCACCTCGAGCTGGTCGAGGACCGGCTGTCCCTGTGGCCCGGCGCGGAGCTCGGTCGCGCCTGGAGCGAGCTCGGTCGGGACCTGGTCCCCGCCTCTCCGGCCGCGGGGCAGGTCGCGCTCGCCCTCGGCGTCGCGCTCGCGGCGATCCTCGGACTGGGACGCGCGCTGGAGCGAGGCGCGGACGCGGCGTGAAGCCCTCCCTCGCGATCCCCGGGCTGCTGCTCCTGGTCGGAGGACTCCTGCTCGTCCGCGGCGCTCGCGACGCGACGCCCGCGGAGCAGGGCACGGACTGGTCGCGCGAGCTCTTCGGGCCGTTCGCTCCGCTGGCCCACGACGTCGCCTGGATCCGGTTCCAGCGCGCGCGTCTGGCGGGCGAAGAGGAGCGTGCGCTCGAGCTCGCGAGCCTCGCGCTCGAGCTCGAGCCCAGCTCCACGGACGGCTGGGCGATGCTCGCGCAGCACCTGAGCGTGTTCCTCGGCTCCCCCGAGCGCACGCCGGACCTGGAGGCGCGCCGCGCGTGGTTCGAGGCGGGACTCGAGACCGCGCTCCGCGGCGAGGTGCAGGCGGAGCGGCCGGAGGAGCTCGCGCTGTGGCGCGGCCTGCGGCTGGTGTTCCGCAGCGAGCTCGACCCGGCCGTGGACCCGAACGGCGCGCGCGGGCTGCTGGATCGCGCGATCGACGCGTTCGACCGCGCGCAGGAGCTCGGTCATCCCCTCGGCGCGGAGCTCGCGACTCAGGCGCGCGCGCTCCGGGCCGAGGCGGTGGAGTAGGTCGGCGCCCAGAGCGCGGCCTGGCGAACCGCGAGCGCGAGGTTCGAGGCGTCCGCGCGTCCGGTGCCGGCGATGTCGAACGCCGTACCGTGGGCCGGCGACACCCGCAGGTAGGGCAGGCGCAGGAGGACCGTCAGGCCGGAGCGCGGCGCCGCGAGCTTGACCGGCAGGAAGGCCTGGTCGTGGTAGAGCGCGAGCACGCCGTCGAACGCTCCCTCCAGCGCGCGCAGGTAGACCGTGTCCGGCGACTCGGGCCCGGAGACGTCCAGACCGCGCGCGCGGGCCTCCTCGAGCGCCGGGACCAGGAGCTCCTCTTCTTCCGACCCCAGGAGGCCCGCCTCGCCGGCGTGCGGGTTGAGGCCCGGCAGCGCGAGCCGGGGACGTTCGATCCCCAGCCGCACGAGGCCGTCGTGCAGGAGCTCGAGGAACGCGAGGACGCGGTCGGGTCGGATCCGGTCGATCGCCGTGCGCAGCGGCATGTGACGGGTGAGGAGCAGCACGCGCAGGTCGTGCGCGACGGCGAGCATCTCGGCCTCCGTCCCGCTCCAGCGTCCGAGCAGCTCCGTCTGTCCTTCGCAGACCTCCCCCGCCCGGTGCAGCGCCTCCTTCGACACGGGTGCGGTCACGAGACCGGTCTCGGCCAGCTCGGCCCCGGTGCGGAGCGCGGCGAGCGCGGCGCGGCCGGCGCTCTCCTGCACGCGCCCGAGCTCCCAGCCCTCCCCCGCCGTGACCAGCCAGCCGAGCTCGCGGTCCCCCAGCTCCTCCGGAGCGGCGACGGTCGGAACGCTCTCCGGACGCTCCGAGGCGGGGCCGACCACCAGGAGTCGTGCGCCGGCTCGCAGCGCGGGCGCCGCCAGCACCGCGCGCACGATCTCCGGACCGATCCCGGCCGGGTCGCCGACGGTCAGCGCGATCCGCGGAAGCTCGCTCATGCGGGCCATCCTAGCAGCGTCCCGCGGAACGACGGCGGGCGTCCGCCCATCCCCCTAGGACGCGTCCGGTTCCGTCCGACCGAGGCGATAGAGATAGGCCAGGAGCTCCGCCACCGCGCGGTAGAGCTCCGTGGGGATCTCGTCACCGAGCTCGCAGGCGGAGAGCAGCTCCACCAGGTCGGGGTCCTCGCGCACCGGGATCCCGTGCTCGCGGGCGAGCTCCTGGATCCGCTCCGCGATGCTGTTCCGCCCTTTCGCCAGGACGGCCGGCGCTCCGGTGCGTGCCTCGTCGTAGCGCAAGGCGACCGCTCGGGGGGCAGGGTGCTTCACGCGGCCAGGTCCAGGAGGTGCTGGTCGCGCAGGAGGCGCACGTCCAGCGGCCGTACCGGCGGGCGCAGTCGCTCCGCGGCGGCCACGTGAACGTGGACGGTCGCCTGCAGGTCGGGCCCTGCGAGGCGCGCGGCGAGATCCGCCGCGTCCGCCCGGAGCCGCTCCGCCAGTGCGTCGCGCGAGACTCCGACCCGCACCGCGAGCGCACGGTCCTGCAGCGCGAACTCCGCGGACAGCGGACCGAGAGAGTCGAGCTCCAGACGCAGCGTCCAGGACCGGCGCGTCGCCGCCCCGGGCTCCCTGGTCTCGTCCGGGTCCGTCGCCGGGAGCTCCAGCTGCGCGGTGGTCCAGCCTCCGGCGTCCGGCAGCAGGAAGTGCAGGAGCTGCGGTTCGCCCGCGCTGCGCCGCGCGAGGTTCAGGAGCTGCTCCGCTTCGAGCGCCTCGAGCGCGCTTCCGAGGGCGGCCCGCAGGGGCCCGTCCTCCGCGCGCTCGAGCGCCTGCAGGAGCTGGGCTTCGAGGCGGGAGCGCAAGACGCCCCAGAGCTTCGGGTCGGGCCCCTCGCGCAGCGCGCGGACGAGCAGCGCCTCGAAGCTGATGCCCGCCGTCTGGAGAGCGCGCGTCAGCGCCTCCCGCGACCCGGGCTCGACCGGCTGCTCCTCGAGCGCGCGAGCGAGCGCGGTGAGCTCCGGGGTTCCGGTGGAGGCAGAGGACGCGTTCTCGGCGTGCAGTCGGGCCGCGAGGAGCTGGAGCAGCTCACCGATCGGCCGGTGCTCTCCGGCCGAGCGCCGCAGCCCCGCGAGAAGCGCGGCGATCCGCGGGTCCGAGGCGGGCACGAGGCGCGGCTGCAGCGCGGCGTCGTGCTCCTCGAACGCGACCAGGACG
>CAZDYS010000539.1:0-3246 GCA_964509445.1 uncultured Planctomycetaceae bacterium | reverse complement strand
CGGGTCGCGCAGCGCTGCCGGTCGTCCCCGCCTGCGGAGGCGCGCTCGGAGCCGGGTTCGGCGCCTGCCGCTCCGGCGCGGGCTCGTCACAGACGCGCTGACGCATCAAGCGACCGACCTTGAACTTGACGACCCGCTTCGCCGGGACGTCCACCTTCTCCAGCGTGCGCGGGTTCTGGGCGCGGCGCGCCTTGCGCTCCTTCACCTCGAAGACGCCGAACTCGCGGAACTCCAGGCGGTTGCCGAGCGCGAGCTCGTCGATGATCTCGTCCAGGAAAGACTGGAGGATCTCCTTGACCACCACCTTCGTGTGTCCGGTTCGCTCCGCGATGCGGTTCACCAGCTCCTTCTTGGTGGTGGTGTGGACACCGGGTGCCGTCATCGCGCCGGATCGTCTCGTTCAGGGTCCAGAGATCTCGGAGAGGAGCCCGCCGGGAGCGGAGTCCTGGGCGCGTCGTCGTGAGGCCACGAGGCCTCTCCAAAACCTTCCCCCGGCGACGCGAAGAGCGAATCTAAGGGGGCAGTATCTCCCTGTCAAGCAAGAGCTTGCGTCGGTTCAGCCGGTCCCGTGCGCACCGCCCGTCCGGGCCCGGGGGGTCTCCTCCAGCACGAACGTGACGGGCCCGTCGTTCCGGAGCTCGACCTCCATCGTCGCGCCGAACCGACCGGTCTCCAGCGGAACGCCGTGCGCCTCGACCGCGCGACAGAACCGCTCGACGAGAGCGCGCGCGAGGCTCGGTTCCGCCGCGCGATCGAAGGACGGTCGCCGCCCCTTGCGACCGTCCGCCGCGAGGGTGAACTGACTCACGACGAGCAGCGCGCCCCCGACGGCGTCGATCGAACGGTTCATCCGCCCGGTCTCGTCCGCGAAGTACCGGAAGCGGACGACGCGCTCGGCGAGCCGGTCGGCGGAGGCTTCGTCGTCGCCCTCGAGCACGCCGAGGAGCACGAGGGCGCCGACCGCGATGGCGCCGACGACCTCGCCGTCGACGCGCACGGCGGCCTGGCGCACGCGCTGGACCACGGCCTTCATCGGCGTCCCTCGCGCAGGCGGCTGAGGCGCGTGTTCGCACGCACCTGGATCAACAGGTCCGCCATGTCGAGCGCGGCGTCCGGCTCCTCCTCGGCGCGCTGCCGTCGCTCCTGGATGATCTGCAGCAAGAGCCGCCAGATCTGCTCCTCCTGCGTGAAGTTCCCCTGCTGGTTCAACAGCATCGCCTGGTGGACGAGCGGCAGGAGCTGATCGGGCGCCGCGTCGTAGGCGCGTCGCGCCGCCGACAGGGCGCGCGGTCGGTCGTCGAGATCCTGGAGCGCGACCGCGCGCAGGAGATCGACGCGTTCGGGAATCGAGACGCGCATGCGGTCGACGTCCTCGAGCACGCGCAGCGCGCGGCGCGGCTCGTCCTCCAGGAGCAGGAGCGCCGCGCGATCGAGGTCCGCGTTCGCGCGCTGCGTCGGGTCCGTCATCGGGTCGTCGCGCGTGCGCGCGAGCCACAGCTCCAGGACGGCCAGCGCCTCGGCCGTCTCGCTCGCCCCGGCCAGGAGCGACGCGTGCAGCCGCATCGTCGGCAGGTGCCCGGGGTCGCGGTCGAAGGCGGCCTGCACCGCGGCGCGCGCCTCGGGGAAACGCCGCAGCCGCGCGTTCCAGTGCGCGCGCGCGTAGTGCGTCCAGACGCAGGTCGCATCCGCCTCCTGCGCGCGCTCGAGCATGCGCAGCGCCTCCTCCCCGGAGGGCGCGAGGCGTGCCGCCAGCACGTACTCCGCCGTACTCGGTCGCGCATCCGCCCGCTGCAGGTAGAGGTCCCCGAGCACGAGCGCCGGATCCGCGCCGTCGGGCACCTGGAACCCGCCCACGGACTCGCCGCGCTCCAGGAGCGTCACCTGCAGCTCCTGCAGGAAGATGCGCACCGGCAGGATCGCCGGTCGCTGGGCGGCGAGCGGCCGGACCAGGTCGTGCGCGGCGCGCACGTCGCCGCGCTCCAGCGTCTCGCGCGCCTGGGTCAGCGTCGCGGACCACTCCCGCGGGACCGCGTCGTAGGGGCCGGGCTGGGGCCGGTAGGTGCTGGTCGCCGAGCAGGCCGGTCCCAGCGCGAGCAGGCCGAGGACGAGCGCCCGCGCGAGCAACGGAGCGACGTTCCGCACGGAGCGCTCAGCGGCGGTGCTGCCCGCGCACGGTGATGGTCGGGCGCCGGAGCTCCTCGCCCTCGACCGGACGCAGGAGCGCCGAACCGGTCGCCTGGACAGTGACCGGAACGTCTCCGGGTCGCTGCAGCACGCGCATGCGCTTCATGGCGACGATGGTCCAGGCGTCGAGCTGCGCTCGCACCTCGCGACCCACGACGCCCTCCCGGACGCGCGTCTCCTGCAGCAGTCCTTCCGGGACCGTGCGCGTCGTCGAGACCAGGACCTGGGGATCCTGCGTGACGGCGATGTGCTGGATCAGGTCCGGCGGCCCCTCGATCACGACCTCGTCGGCGACCAGGATCGCCGGCGCCTCGAAGCGGTCGGTCCAGGCTCGCTCGAGCACTTCCTTGGTGTGGCTCGCGAAGACCGGGGCCGCGGCCTCGGGGTCCTCGCCGCCCTCCGCCTCCGCACCGTTCGTGGCGTTGCAGGCGAACAGGCCCAGGGTCGAGAACAACAGCATCGTGCGCAGCATCGGGATCTCCCTCATCGGATTCCGCAGGCCCGGTAGGCCCGGTCGAGCGTTCGTTGGGCGCGCTCGCGCGCGACCTCGGCCCCGCGGGCCAGGAGGCGCTCGAGCTCGCCGCGGTCCGCCAGCAGCTCCTCGCGACGTGCGCGCGCGGGACCGAAGGCGGCGTCCATGGCCTCCATCAGGCGAACCTTGAGGTGGCCGTAGCCCGGGGCCCCTTCCCCACCGCGTCGCACGCGCTCGCGCCAGTCCTCGAGCTCGGGTTCGTCGAGGAACAGCTCCAGGAAGTCGAACAGCAGCAGCTCGGAGGGGTCCTTGGGCTCCTCCGGCGCGCGGCTGTCGGTGGTGATCCGACCGACGGCCTTCTTGAGCTTCTTGCCGGACTCGAAGATCCACAGCGTGTTGCCGTAGCTCTTGCTCATCTTCTCGCCGTCGACGCCGACGACCTTCGCGAAGCGCTCGTCCTGCGGGAGACGCCCCTCGGGACGCACGAACACGGGCGGGTCCTGGCCGAACAGGTGGTTGAAGGCCTGCGCCATGTCCTGGGCCCTCTCCACGTGGTGCTTCTGGTCCTTGCCCACGGGGACGAGCGTCGA
>CAZDYS010000538.1:0-3248 GCA_964509445.1 uncultured Planctomycetaceae bacterium | reverse complement strand
TGCCCCAGCTTGTCTGCGTCGATGACATGTGCGCCCCATTCACCGAGGCGTCTGGCTGCAGTGGATTTGCCCGACGCGATGCGGCCGGTAAGGCCAATGATCAATACTTTCTTCTTATGGTTATAGGCAGCCCGTGCTGCAGTGGGCCCTGGAGCGGAGCGGCATGCAGAGCGGCACGATCCACCTGGCGACGGGCGAGCTGCTCGAGCTGCGCGCGCAGGTGGGACTGCCGGACGTCGTCCTCGCGAAGGTGCAACAGATCCCGTTCGGCAAGGGCATGGCGGGCCTGGCGGCCTCGCGCCGCGAGCCGGTGTCGGTCTGCAACCTGCAGACCGACGACTCCGGCGACGTGCGCCCCGGCGCCAAGGCGACCGGCCTGTCGGGCTCGATCGCCGTCCCGATGCTGGCGGGCGACGGCAGCGTGCGCGGCGTGCTCGGGGTGGCCCAGGCCACGGAGCACGACTTCACCGAGGCGGAGATCGACGCCCTGCTCGAGGTCGCCCGCCGGATGGCGGAGGCCTGAGGAGCGAGGCCATGGCGAACGGACGCTCCCGCGGTGTGCCGCTCGGGCTCGTGCTGCTGCGCATCACGACCGGCGGCGTGCTCGTGCGACAGGGCTGGCGCTGGCTGACCAGCGACCCGCTGGAAGCGGGCGCGGTCCGCGCGAGCGTCGAGCGTTCGCTGGACTCGCTCGCCTCGTGGCTCGTCTGGTGGGGAGAGCACGCGCTGCTCGCGAGCCCGGACGCGACCGCGCTGTTCTGGCGCTGGGGCGCGCTGCTCTTCGGCCTGTGCTTCGTGCTGGGAGCCCTGACGCGTCCGGCCGGCTTCCTGGCGGGCCTGTTCCTCGCCCACGGCATCGCCTACGGACCGCGCGAGACCGAGCTCGCGGCCTTCCTGCTGCTCGTCCTCTGCTTCGCCTGCGCGCTCTCCGGCGCGGGCCGCCGCTGGGGCCTGGACGCGCTCTTCGACCAGCACTTCCCGAGCTGGATCACCTGGTCGCGGCGACCGAGCTCGGGCTTCCTGTCCTGACCTTCAGCCGGCGCGGCGCGCCGAAGGCTTCCAGGCGCCGAGCACGCGGTGCGGCAGGGGCCCGCAGGCCTCTTCGGCGGCCTCGGGACCACGTCCCGCGCGGTGGTCGAACTCGATCAGGAAGCGACGTCCGTCGCCGCTGCCTAGGAACGGCACGCGCACGCGGCTCGCACCGAGCGACTCGAGCTGGATCCGCAGGGTCTTGAGCGCCCGCGGCGCGCGCAGCGGACCGACCTGCACCGCGCAGCGTCGTCCGTGGACGGCGTCGGCCGACTCCTCCGGAGCGCCGATCACGAGGAAGCGCGTGAGGTTCTCGGCCTTGTCGCTGATCCCCTCCGCGAGCACCTCGAGCCCGTGCACGTCCGCCAGCTCCAGCGGTCCGATCACCGCCAGGGCGCGGTCCTCGGAGTGCGCGAGCTCGCCGGCGGCGATCGAGACGTCCTCCGCGGGCATCGCCGCGAGGCTCCAGCTCGCGATCCAGTCGCGGCACTGGGCCAGGGAGGCCACGTCGGCGGTCACGACCGACAGGTCCTCGAGGCGCGTGCCGGGCACGGCCATCAGCGTCTGGCGCACGGGCAGGAGCACCTCCCCCACGACCGCGACGTCCCCCTCGAAGAACGCGTCGGCCACGCCGTGGAACGCCCCGGTGATCGAGTTCTCCACCGCAAGCACGGCGTAGGAGGCGCGACGATCGACCACCGCGCGGACCGCCTCGCGCGCGTCGGCGCAACCCAGGGAGGCGAGGCCGGCTCCGAAGAAGCGGCGCGCGGCGGCGTGGCTGCTCGTCCCGCGGGCGCCCGGCAGGGCGATCGGGAGCAGACGGGCGGGGGAGGACTCGGACATGCGGGTCCTTTCGTCCGCGCGAAGAGCCGCTCTTGAGGTCGATCGGGAG
Source organism: uncultured Planctomycetaceae bacterium (assembly GCA_964509445.1). GTDB lineage: Bacteria > Planctomycetota > UBA1135 > UBA1135 > CAZDYS01. The sequence goes on along the minus strand of CAZDYS010000538.1, from coordinate 1,327 downwards.
GCCCGAATCGGGTTCCGAAGCGCGCCCGGGGGGCGACGCGCAGCCGTTATGCTCTCTCCCCGTGAGCGACCCCCCGCACGACTCCGAGGCCCCCGCCGCCCCGACCCCTCCGGAGGCCCCCTTCCGGCACCCCGGGCCGGGGCGCGCGCTCGAGCTGTGGCTGGTGCGCCACGCCGAGGTCCACGAGGACTGGCAGGGTCGTGCCTACGGAGACCTGGACGTCCCGCTGTCCGCCTCCGGGGCCGCCTGGACCGCCGAGCTCTCGGCCAGCCTCGCGGCGCTCGCACCGGACCGGGTCCTGTCCTCTCCGCTCGAGCGCGCGCGCCTCCTGGGTGAGGCCACGGCGCGGCACGCGGGGATCGACCTCGCGCTCGACGAGGACCTGAAGGAGATCCACCGCGGGAGCTGGCAGGGCCTGCGCGTCGACGAGCTGCAGGAGCGCTTCGCCGACGACGTGCGCGCGTTCTACGCCGACCCGTGGACCTGGAGTGGCCACGGCGGCGAGTGCGACCGGGAGATCTCGCGCCGGGCCTGGGGCGCCCTCGACCGGACGCTCGCGGACCAGGACTGCCGCCGGCTCGTCGTCACGACGCACTACAACGTGATCCGGGTGCTGGCCTGCGGCGCGCTCGGGATCCCGCCGACGCGCTCCTTCGCGTTCCGCGTCGACACGGGGCGCGCGTGCCTGTTCCTCGGCCGCGAGGACGGCTGGCACCTCGCGTTCTCGAACCTCTCGCGGCCCGTGCCTCCCTCCGAGGTCGCGGAGGTCCGTCCGTGAAGGTGCTCTTCGTGGGCTCCTTCGTGCCCTGGCCGCTGGAGAACGGAGGCAAGACGCGCACCTATCGGCTGCTGCAGGCGGCCGGCCGCGAGGTGGAGGTGCACCTGCGCCTCCTGCGGGAACCGGACGCGGACCCGGCCGCCGAGGAGGAGGCCCGCGAGGTGCTCGGCGCGTTCTGCGCCAGCGTGCGCTTCTTCGACCGCGCGCCCTACGGCCCCTGGATGCAGCTCACGCGCCCGAAGCTGGAGCGCTGGTTCCACTCACCGGACCTGTGCGCGGGTGTCGCCGAGGACCTCGCGACCGGGACCTTCGGACTGGTCCACCTCGACGAGCTCCTGCTCGCGCGGGTCGTGGACACGCGAGGCACACCGCCGGTCGTCCAGCACCACCACAAGCTCGACTCCGTCCTCTTCGACCAGGTCGGCACCGGCGGCGCGCTCGAGCGGCGCTGGGACCTGTGGAAGCTCCTGCGGCTCGAGCGCGAGTCGACCCGGCGCACGCGCCACCACCTGCTCTGCTCGCGCGAGGACGCCGACGTGCTGGAGAGCC
>CAZDYS010000537.1:0-3249 GCA_964509445.1 uncultured Planctomycetaceae bacterium | reverse complement strand
CGGCGCGCGTCGCCGCGCGGAGCGTGGGGCGGGGTGCTCGGATTCAGGGCAGGGGGCTTCGCGGTGTGCTTCCCGGTGGTCCCGGAGCCGGGAGCCGGCGATCCTAGGGAGCGGCTTCCCCCCGATCCACTCTTCGCCGGAGCCGCTCGGCGGTGGATCGAGCGGCCGCACGGCCTAGAATCTGGGCTCGAACACCCCCCGGGGGGGACCACCACGACAAGACACGAGACGAAGACATGGCGAGCTACAACAAGGTCATCCTCATGGGCAACCTCACCCGCGACCCCGAGGTCCGGTACGCGAACAGCGGCACCGCGATCGTGAAATTCGGGCTCGCGGTGAACCGTCGCTACCAGGACGGCGACGGCAACTGGCAGGACGAGCCGACCTTTGTGGACATCACGATGTTCGGCAAGCGCGGCGAGGCGTTCTCGCGCTTCCACCAGAAGGGCAAGTCCGCGTTCATCGAGGGCAGCCTCCGCTTCGACACCTGGGAGGACAAGCAGTCCGGCCAGAAGCGCTCGAAGCTCTACGTCGTCGCCGACAACTGGGAGTTCGTCGGCAGCGGCCGTGAGGAAGGCCAGGGCGGCGGCGGAGGAGGCGGCGGACGCTCCGGCGGCGGCGGCGGAGGAGGCGGCAGCTACGCGGCGCCGAGCTCCTACGAGCCGGCGGCCGTGGACGACACGCCGTTCTAGGCCCGCTCCCCTCTCTCGACCACGAGGCCGTCCGCGAGCGATCGCGGGCGGCCTCGGTTCGTTTCCCCGAGGGTCTCCGGGGCACACGAGCACGGGGCAGGTCGCGTTTTGACTGTCACGAGAACGAGCGCAACGGATAGGTTGCAGCATGGTCCGACCTTCGGGAAGACACCCCAAGCGACTCGCAATCGCCGGAGTCAGCCTTGGGATCTTCGCCCTCGCTTCGCTGCTCCTTGTGCAATGGAGTGCCGGGGGCTCCTCCGTGGAGGTGACGCGTGGTTCGATGGCGGGAACCGGTTCCCTTCGAGAGAAGCGACAAGCGGATCGACTCGCGAAGCCACGACTGGCGGAGACGAGCGTTCACCAAGCAACACGAGAGGCGATCGACGGGGTCCTCGACAAAGACCCCGTCGCGACCGCCTTGGCTCGGGAAGAAGACGCGAACGCCAGGCTGCATCCGCTTGTGCGTGCCCCCCGCGACCCTGGGTTGGTCTTTGCGGGCTGGGTTGTCCCAGAACCCAGTCCACTAGCTAGCGTTCGTCTGGGAAACCGCACGTGTCCTGTGCGGTCGGGCGGAGCGTTCCGATTCGAGAACCTGCGCCCCGGAGAGCATCTCATCCAGGTTCTCGAAGGTGAGCCGCGGGAGACTCGCCTCCTGCTCACCCAGACTGTGGACCTGGAAGCCAGCGTCGAGGATGCCCGGCTCGCTCCCGCTCCGACGGCCCCCCTCGTTCTGGAGGTGACCAGCACCTCCGAGTACGACTGCCGCTTCGAGGCCTTCGTACGTGCACGCCTGTACCCTGAGGCTGTCGAGCTTCCGTTCAACTACGACGAGGGTGAATTCCACCGATTGAGCGCCGAACTGCCGATGGACTCTTATCAGGTCCGGGTCGAGGAGAGCTGTGCTTTGCGAGCATGGCCGCCGACGTGGATGCGCGAAGACCAGCCCTGGGCACGCATTCCTGTCGAACTCGGAACCGAGGGCAAGGTCCTGTCCCTCTTTCACGGACACGAGCGTTCAGGTGTGCGCCTCCTGGTCGATCCCGTTGACTGCCCGATCCGGGAAGGGAAGATCTTCGTCGAAGGTGCCAACGGAGTTCGAGGGCCTGAACACACGATTGCCGTCTCGGAGGCGGAAGGCGCCATGGAACTACGGGTCCAGGTCCTCGGGGAGGATCGAACGCAGGACCTTCGGGACCCGATCGATCTGGTCGGTCCTCTGGGACCCGGACGGGAGAGGCTCGTAGTAGAACTGGCAGGATTCGAGCCGATCGACGAGGTGCTGGAGCTCGACGGCCATGTCGTCCCCCTGCGCCCTGTACGCCAGACCGGCCAAGTCGTGTGGTCCGACCTGCCGACGAGGGACGAACACTACGACACATCGTGGTCGGTTCAGGCCCGGCGACTGGACAAGGGCGGCCCATGGCAGCGAGTCCTCTGGAACCACTTCTCAAAGCTGCTGATCGAGGAAGAGAATCGACACCAGGGGTACCTCGAACCAGGGACGTACGAGTTCCTCGTCCGCTCTCGAAACCACCCCCCAGCTCGATTCAGCCCGGTCGTGATCGGTGATGCATCGAGTTCGCGGCGATTGCGCCACCTTCCCTTTCGTGATGCCCTGAAGCCTGGCTTTCACGCGGACGTGAGAGTGCATTCGGAGAAGTACGTCTCCTCGTCGCTGTTCCTCCACCAGTCCGAGCCGTCAGGTGTCCTCTCTTTGCTCGGCACCAAGACGACAAGCATTTTCGGAACCAGCATGAGGGTGCGGTTCCGCGGGCTCGAGCGGGGGCACTATTCGTTGAGCCTCGACAGCGCCGGGTCTCGAAGAGTAGGTGCGTTCGAGATCCTCGACTCCAACGTCGAGCTCACGGTTCGAATCGACGAAGAAGCCCGCTAGCCCGGGATCTCCAGCACGCGCGGGATCCGCGCGAGGTCCTCGTGCAGCGTGCCCGCGAGGCCCTCGCCGCGCAGCCAGGCCGCCACGCGCTCGTGCTGGTCGTAGCCGAGCTCGATCAGCAACGCTCCGCCCTCCGCCAGGAGCTCGCGCTCGCGCGCCAGCCGGTGCACCCAGTGGTCGGGATCGCCGGACGGGGAGAACAGCGCCTCGGCCGGTTCGTGCGCGCGCACGTCGGCGGCGAGCCCCTGGCTCGCGTCGGGATCGACGTAGGGCGGGTTCGAGACGATCAGATCGAACGGCCCGTCGTCGCGCGCGCTCGCGCGGACCGGCTCGACGCCGTCGCCGCGGTGGAAGGTGACCGCGGCCTCGAGCGACGCGGCGTTCTGGCGCGCATAGGCGAGCGCCTCCTCGGAGAGGTCGACCGCGTCCACGCGCGCGCCCGCGCACTCGAGCGCGATCGTGATCGCGAGGCAGCCGGAGCCGGTCCCCACGTCGAGCACGCGCGGCGCCGTCCGGCCCGCCAGCCGCTCGCGCGCGAGGTCGACGACGAGCTCCGTCTCGGGCCGCGGAACCAGCACGCCGGGACCGACCGCGAAGGGGCGGCCGTAGAACTCGCGCGTGCCGGTCAAGTAGGCGACGGGCTCACCTCGCCCGCGG
>CAZDYS010000536.1:0-3254 GCA_964509445.1 uncultured Planctomycetaceae bacterium | reverse complement strand
GGTGGGGAAGGTGGGACTCGAACCCACACGGCCGAGGGCCTTCGGCTTTTAAGGCCGATGCGTCTACCGATTCCGCCACTTCCCCGTGTCGCCTCACTATAGGTGCGCCGGCGCGCCCGTGCCCACGACGCGCGCGTTCCGGTGGGCCTTCTTCGAAGGGCTGCTAGACTGCGTGCATGTGGAAGAGGCGTTCCGTGCTGCGTGCTCTCGGGGCCGCGTCGACGGTCTCCCTCCTCGCGGGTTGTCGCGCCACGCGCCGACGCCGTCCCCGTGCTCCGGGAGAGAAGCTCGACGTGGGCGTCATCGGCGTCGCGAATCGCGGAGCGGCCAACCTCGCCGGAGTCGCCGGGGAGAACGTCGTGGCGCTGTGCGACGTCGACGAGCCCTATCTCGCCGCAGCCGCGGAGGCGTTCCCGCGCGCAAGAACGCACGTCGACTTCCGACGCATGCTGGACGCGGAGCGACTCGACGCGGTCGTGATCAGCACCCCCGACCACACGCACGCTCCGGCGGCGCTGGCCGCCCTGGACCTGGGCCTCGACGTGTACTGCGAGAAGCCGCTCACGCACAGCGTGCTCGAGGCTCGACGCGTCGCACGACGGGCCGAGGAGACGGGCGCGGTCACGCAGCTCGGGACGCAGGTGCACGCGGGGGAGAACTACCGGCGGGTGGTCGAGCTCGTGGAGAGCGGCGCGATCGGTCCGGTCCGCACCTGTCACGCCTGGGTCGGCAAGGCCTGGGGCGGTGGCGTGCGCCCGGTGGACGAGCCGCCGATCCCGGCGGGCCTGCACTACGACCTGTGGCTCGGCCCGGCGCCCTACCGGCCCTACCACCCGGCCTACCTGCCCGCGCAGTGGCGCCGGTGGTGGGACTTCGGCGGGGGCACGCTGGGGGACATGGGCTGCCACCTGATCGACCTGGCGTTCTGGGCGCTGTCCCTGCGCTGGCCGCAGGCCGTCGCGGCCGACGGGCCGCCGCAGAGCGAGGAGACCGCGCCCGAGTCGCTGCACGCGCGCTGGGAGTTCCCCGCGCGTCGCTCCGGGACGGGGGACGAGCTGCCGCCGGTGGTGCTGCACTGGTACGACGGAGGCCGGCTCCCGCAGCCGATGGCCGAGGGCACGATCCCGGAGCGCGGCATGGGCGTCTTGTTCGAGGGCGACCGCGGCTCCCTGTTCGCCGACTACGGCGGGCACGCGCTCTATCCGGAGGAGGCCTTCGTGGACTTCGTGCCTCCCGACCCCTGGATCCCTCCCTCGGTCGGACACCACGCGGAGTGGATCGAGGCCTGCAAGTCGCGCGGCCCCACCAGCTGTCCGTTCTCCTACGGCGGGCCGCTGACGGAGACCGTGCTGCTCGGCAACGTGGCCTACCGCAGCGGCGCGAGCTTCCGCTGGGACGCACAGGCCCTGCGCGCGAGCGACGAGGCGGCCCAGCGGCTCCTCGCGCGGGACTGGCGCGCGGGCTGGGAGCTCCGGAGCTGAGCGAGAGCCGGAGATCGCGGCATCGAGCCGCGATCCCCCGGGAACCGCGACGCGGCGGGAAGACCCGCTCCCCCGGGGAGTCCCTGCGCCTGCTCGTCCCGACCCCTTCCCGGAGCCCTCGATGACCCGATTCCGTCTCGCGCTGCCCGCTCTGTTCGCCGCCGCTGCCCTCGCCTGCCAGGCGCCGAGCGCATCGACGGCCGCCTCGCCGGAGCCCGCCGTCGGCTCCCTGGAGGCGAGCTCCCTCGAGGAGCTCCTGGCGGCCTTCGTCGCCTCCGGAGGCGGACCCTCCCTGACCTACGACCAGGAGGTCCGTGAGCTCCTGGCCTCGATCCCGGTGCGGCGGGTCGGGCCCGCGTCGACGCCGGTGCTCCTGATCGGGAGGCCGGAGGTGGCGACGGCCGAGACCTCGTTCGAGGTGCTTCCGCTGCGCTTCGCGGTCGCCGAGGAGCTGGCCGACACGCTCTCCCGGCTCGTGGCCGACGCGCGTACGGGAGGCGCCGCCGGGGAACCGGCGATCGACCTCCTGGCCGACGCACGGACCAACTCGCTCCTGGTGCGCGCCGACGCCGCGAACCTCGAGCGCGTCCGCGCCCTGGTCGCGCGTCTGGACGTCGAGCAGCTCTGAACGACAGCGACCCTCCGCCGCGGGAAGCAGCGGAGGGTCGCGCGGTCGGCCGCCGGGCCCTGGCTCAGGCGGCCTTACGCAGCCGCGGCAGGAAGCCCGGGACGCGGCGGCGATAGTCCTCGTAGCTCTGCCCGTGCAGCCCGATCAGGGTGCGCTCCTCGATGCGGGTGCCGAGGAAGATGTAGGTGGTGAAGCCCAGAGCCATCACCAGGTGACCGACGGTCATGGTCGGCTTGCTCCACAGCCCGATCAGGACGCCGACCATCAGCGGGTGGCGGTGGACCCGGTACACGAGGCGCAGGACGAACGGGACCTGCGGGGTGGTCTTGCCGCGGAACGCGTTCCAGACCTGCTGCAGGCCGAACAGCTCGAAGTGGTTGATCACGAAGGAGGAGCCCAGGAGGTAGGCCCAGCCCAGGGCGCCGAGGATCCACAGGCCGCTGGACAGGATCGGCTGCTCCACCTGCCAGATCACCGTGGGCAGCGGCTGCCAGAGCCACATCGCGAGGGCCATCAGGAGGCCCGCCAGGACCACGAAGGTCGGCCGCTCGGTGGCTTCCGGCAGGACCTGGCGCCAGCGCTGCTTGAAGGAGGTGCGCGCCATGATCACGTGCTGCAGGCCGAACAACGCGACCAGCCCGAGGTTGAGCGCGATCGCCTGCCCGGTCGAGGCGAGCGCGATCGGGCCCCCGGTCAGCGGGACGACGTCGAGGCTCACCAGGATCAGCCAGCTGAGGCCGGCCACGCCCAGGACGTAGCAGGTGATGCCGTAGAGCAGCGTGGCGGCGCGGGCCAGGATTCCGGTCTGGGGCGGGTCGAGGGCGAGCGTGGATGCGTTCTTCATCGGGGGTCTCCGTGGGGGATCGTCGTACACCCGACCTGGCGCGGACGCGTCGTGGAGCCTGCCAAGATCCCCGAGAAAAAGCGGTGCGCGCCCCGCGGGGGGTCCAGGATGGGGCCGTGATCGAGGAAGCCAGCTATCTCTGCCAGTCCTGCGGCGAGGAGATCGTCGTGCCCGTCGAGGCGCACGTCGGCCCCGAGCAGGAGTACGTCGAGGACTGTCCCGTCTGCTGCCGCCCGCACCTCCTGCGCGTGCGCGTCGAGGCGGACGGCGCGATCACCATCGACGCCCAGGCCGAGTAGGC
>CAZDYS010000535.1:565-3260 GCA_964509445.1 uncultured Planctomycetaceae bacterium | reverse complement strand
CTGCGGGTAGCTCGAAGCCGAAGCGTGTCTCCAGGGCTCGTCCGCCCCAGACCTTCTCGACCAGGTGACGCCGGAAGCGCAGCGGCTCGAGCGGGACGGACATCTCAGCCGTTCGCACCGATCAGGAGCCGCTCGGCCTCGGCGCGCGCGGTCTCGTGAGCGGAGCCGCCGGCGATCATGTCGGCGACCTCGTCGACCCGCGCGGCGCCCTCGAGCGCGACGACGGTCGTGCGCGTACGGCCCGCGTGGACCTCCTTGGTCGTGCACAGGTGACGGTCCGCGGCCGCCGCGATGGCGGGAATGTGCGTGACGCACAGGACCTGCTCGGTCTGCGCGAGGCGCTTGAGGTGCGTCCCCACCTCGGGACCCAGCCGACCACCGACGCCGGAGTCGATCTCGTCGAACACCACGGTGCGTCCCGCGCCACCCGCCTCGCGAGGAAGGAGCTCCGTGCGCAGCGCCAGCATGATGCGCGCGGCCTCGCCGCCGGAGGCGACGTGACGCAGCTCGGAGAGGTCCTCGCCCGGGTTCGCCGCGAGCAGCAGCTCGACGTCCTCCGCGCCCGCGGGCCCGAACACGTCGCTCGGGTCGTCCCCGGTGCGCGGCGTCGCGCGCACGTCGAGGCGCGCCCTTGCGAGCCCGAGGGCCGCCAGCGAGGCCTGGACCCCCTTCACCAGCTTCGGCACCAGCGCGCGGCGCTTCTTGGCCAATCGCGCGGCGGACCTCGTGAGCGCCTGCAGCGCTGCGTCGATCTCGGCCTCGAGCGTGCTGAGGCTCTCCTCGTCCGAGGCCAGCGCGGTGCGCTCTGCCTCCAGCGCCGCCTGCAGCTCCAGCAGTCCCGCCTCGTCGCAGCGGTACTTGTGCTGCAGCCGCTCGAGCTCGGACAGCCGCTCCTCGAGCACGTCGAGGCGCGCCGGGTCGTCGGACACGCCGTCCGCGAAGGACGCCAGCACGCTCGCGGCCTCGGCGACGTGGATCTCGGCGCTGCGCAGGTCCTCGAGCGGAGCCTCGAGCTTGCCGAGACGCGTCTGCCAGCGATCGACGACGTGCAGGGCCGAGCGCAGCCGATCGAGCAGCGCGCCCTCGGACTGGGCGAGCTCGTCCGCGACAGCGCCCAGCTCGCCGCGCAGCTCCGCCGCGCTGCGCAGGAGGTCGCGCTCCTCGCGCAGTCGTTCGTGCTCGCCGACCTGGAGCTCGGCCGCCTCGAGCTCCTCGAGCTGGAACGCGACGAGGTCACGCCGATCCCGGCGCTCCGCGCGCTCCGCGTCGAGCTTCTCGAAGCGCTCGACGAGCTCGCGCCAGGCCCGTCGCGCGTCGCGATAGCTCGCGAGCTCGGGCGCGAGGCCGCCGTAGGCGTCCAGGAGGTGCAGCTGCTCCGCGGGCTCGAGCAGGCGCTGGTGGTCGTTCTGTCCGTGGATCTCGAGGACCGCGGGCGCGATCACGCGCAGCGCACGCAGCGGCACCGGACGCTGCTGCACGTGGGCCTTGGTGCGACCCGCGGCCGTCAGGCTGCGCCCGAGGAGCAGCTCGGCCACGTCGCCCTCGACGCTCTCCTCGAAGACCTCGGCGAGAGCCGGGACCTCCGCGCGCAGGAGCTCCGTGACGCGCTCCACGGCGGCAGCACCGCGGATCTCGAAGCGCCCTTCGACGCGCGCCTCGCCCGCCCCCTTGCGCACCCACTTGCCGGCGCCGCCCTTCGGCGTCTGCCCGACGAGGAGCTCGAGGGAACCGACGAGCAGCGACTTGCCCGCCCCGGTCTCGCCGGTCAGGGCGTTCAGACCGGGCCCGAACTCGAGGTCCAGGGTCTCGATCAGGGCCAGGTCGCGGATGGAGAGCTCGATCAACATCGTCCGAGAGGATCCCCCAGGAGGCCGCGCCTTGCAACGGGTTTGGAGTCTCGACGCGCTCCCTCCGAGGGGGAGCCGGAAACGCCCGGCGAGGAGCGCCCCGTTCGGCTCAGTCTCGCGGCGCCGAGGCCTCGCGCAGCTGGACGCAGCGCTCGATCTGTCGCTCGAGCTCCGTGCGCGCGTGGGCCGGGAGAGGCGCGGAGGCCGCGCGCTCGAACTGCTGCAGCGCGAGGTCCCACTGCTTGCGGCGCGCGAACTCGTGCGCGCGCCCGACGTGCAAGATGGTCCCCTCGCCCACCAGCTCGAACAGAGGGCGGGCCTCGACGATCTCGATCCAGGGCTCGCCGAAGAGGACCTCGCGCACCTCCGCCACGAGCTCGAAGCGCTCGTAGGTGCGCGCCTCCTCGAACAACGCCTGGAGCGGATCCCCGCGCTGGACGAAGAGCCGCGTGGCGGGCGAGTCGAAGACGCTGCGGTCCCAGACGAACCGCTCGTCCGCCCAGCCCGAGAACGCGACCCAGTCCGCGGGACCGAAGCGCGTCAGACCGGGGTTCCAGGTCTCCGTCAGGGCCTGGAACTGCAGCGCGAAGCGCACGCGGCGGCCGAGCCAGTCCGAAGGATCCGCGCGCAGCTCCGCCAGGGTCGTGTCGACCGGTGCGGAGGCGGCCGGGGACTCCTCGGAAGGCCCGTCGACCGCGCCGGCCACCGCCGGCGTGGCGGGCGGCCGCAGCGCCCCCCAGAGGGCGACCAGCAGCGCGACGGGCAGGAGCTTCCAGCGGAGTGCGGGCACGGAGGTGCTATCGGTCGAACTCGCGGCACCATTTTTAGCATTCTAGTTGTGATCAGCT
>CAZDYS010000535.1:0-555 GCA_964509445.1 uncultured Planctomycetaceae bacterium | reverse complement strand
GTCCTGGACGCCGAGCCGGAAAGAAGTGCGCGGTCGTCTAGGTTCCGAGGCGCCGGCCGCCCACGAACGCCTCGCGCAGGGCCAGGGTGCCGGGCTCCAGGACGATCAGGTCCGCGCGCGTACCGGCGGCGAGCGTGCCGAGCTCCTCCTGGAGCCCCAGCGTCCGAGCCGGGGTGGCCGAGGCCATCGTCAGGGCCTCCTCCACGGACACCACGCCGGCGGCCGTCAGGCGCCGGATCGCCTCGAGCTGGGAGGCGGCCGCACCCGTGAGCCGGCGGCCCCCCTCGGCGGTCGGGTCCTCGATCCAGATCGCTCCGTCCGTCACGCGGCAGGTGTGCCCGTGGGACTGGAAGACGTCGCAGCCCGTGCCGGCGCCCCACAGCGCGTCGGAGACCAGCGCGAGCCCCGCGGGACCGCGCGCCCGCAGCGCGAGCTCGACCGCGTCGGCACCGACGTGGACGAGGTCGCCGATGAGCTCCGCGACGAGCGCGTCGCTCGAGAGCGCGAAACCGACCAGGCCGATCTCGCGGTGATGGATGCCGCGCATCGCGTTGT
>CAZDYS010000534.1:0-3261 GCA_964509445.1 uncultured Planctomycetaceae bacterium | reverse complement strand
CCCCGCTCGTTGCAGCGCGGCAGTATAGCGGCCGGCCCGGGCCCGTCAATCCGGCAACGGGACGAATCGGAGGCAGCTCTGCCCTACCCCGTCCGGACCGCCCGCACCGCGTCGAAGCGGTTCATGCGCCAGATCGGGTAGAGGCCCGCGAGGACGGCCAGGACCATCGCTCCCGCCAGGGAGAAGGCCAGGAACGAGCCGGCGCTGCGCAGCGGGAGCGGCAGGCCGGAGAGCACCCGCAGGGAGGAGACCAGGACCGGCGTCAGGCCGGTTCCGACGACCAGGCCGAGCAGGCCGCCGCAGCCGCCGATCAAGAGGGACTCGAGCAGCACCGTCCCCGCGACCTGGGCGCGGGTCGTGCCGAGGGCGCGCAGCACGCCGAGCTCCTTGCGACGCTCGAGCGCCGACAGGAGCTGGCCGTTGAGCACGCCCAGGGCCGCCAACAGGGCGGTCAGCCCGAGGATGATGTCGAAGACCAGGAAGTCGATCGTGAGGTCGTCGAGCAGCACCCGGCTCAGGGAGCGCTCGTCGTACTGCAGGAGGTTCGGCAGCGCGCCGAAGCGCTCGCGCAGGGCGGCGACGACGGTGGCGACCTCGCCGCCGGGCTCGAGCTCGACGCTGATCGAGCGCGTGACCGCGACCTCGGAGCAGAAGTAGCGCACGAGGTTCGCCTCGGAGATCACGCCGTAGGCCCGCTCGTCGTAGGGGTGCAGGAAGTAGCCGTACTCGTCCGAGACGGCGACGACCGGGAACTCCTGGGCGCCGTGTCCGCTGGTCTGCATCAGCACCACGTCGCCGACGGACAGGCCGCGCTGCCGCGCGAGCCGCGTGGAGAGCACGATCCCCTGCTGGTCCCGCAGGCGCGTCGCGAGCACCGGGTCTTCCTCGAGCGGACCGTGCGTCGCGAGCTCGTCGACGCGCTGGCCGAGCACGAGGAAGCTCGGGAACGCGTAGGCGTCCCGTGACTCGACGCCCTTCACCTCGGGCAGCGCGTGCAGCGTCTCGACGACGTCGTCGAACGGCAGCCTCGGCAGCCCCTCGACCCAGACCTTGTCCCCCGCCGCGGCCGCGGCCCAGACCTCGGTCTCGCCCTGGAGGCTGTTCGTCATGCCCTTCAGCCCGACGAAGGCCGAGGTCACCAGCGCGAGCCCGGCGATCGACGCGCCGACGCGGCTCGGGCTGCCGCGCAGGCTCTTCTCGACCAGCTTGCCGACCAGCGGGAACGGCCCCGCGAACGGACGCGCGAGGCGCCCGGTCACCACGCCGAACACGCCCGGCACCATCAGCGGCAGGCCGATCAGGAGGCCGAGCACCACGAGCCCGACCAGCAGCGTCCAGACCAGCGTCGACTCCGCCGCGCCCACGACCGGCACGACCTGGAAGAACAGCGCCGGGACGATGCAGACCAGGAGCAGGGTGCTGAAGAACTGGAATCCCTTCGCGACGGCGCGCTTGGGCGGCTCCTCCCCGCGCAGCGCGGCGACCACGTCCGTGTTGCGCGCGCGCAGCATCGGGTAGACCGACCCCGCCAGCGCCATGACGACGCCGAGCAGGACCAGCGGCAGCGCGGTGTCCCACGGAACCTCGAAGGGCCGCACCGGGACGCCGGTCACGCCGAGGGTCGAGACGCCGCGCTCGAGCAGGAACCAGGCCAGCGCCAGCCCGCCCCCGAGCCCCAGCGCACCGGCGGCGAGCGCGATGAACAGCGCCTCGGTGAAGAACGCCGTGCCGATCTGGAAGCGCGTCGCGCCGAGCGCGTGCAGGTTGCCGACCTCGCGCACGCGCTCGAGCAGCGACATCGAGAGCGTGTGGAAGATCACGAAGAGCCCGAGCAGGAGCGCGAACAGCCCCGCCAGGCGCACGCCGTTGCGGAACGCGCGCTCGTCGGCCATCTGTCCGACGGCCTTGGTCTCGTTGCGCTGGAACGTGAAGGCGCGGGAGAGGCCCGCCTCGAGCGTCTCGATGTCCGTCCCGTCGTCCCGCCGCACCCAGAACTGCGCCTCCAGGAAGAGGTCGCTCAGGAGCTCGCGCCCCGCGTCGAAGTCGACGACCACGACGCGCCCGCCGGCGCGCCGGCCGAGCCCCTCGCGCGCGAGGATGCCGCGCACGGTGAACGCGCGCTCCTTGTCGACGCGCTCGATCGGCTCGGCGCTCGCGATGCGGACGCCGTCGACGCACTTCGAGCCCGCGCCCCGGCGCGGCTGCGTGAGCACGACGCGGTCCCCCACCGTCAGTCCGTGGTCGCTCGCGAGCTTGCCGCCGATCAGGACACCGTCGCTCGCGGTGGTGGGTCCGAGGTCGGCGCCCTCGAGCACGTGGTAGACGCCGAGCAGGCGCGCGCTGCCGGCCTCGAGCCCGACCATGCGCACGGGCTTCGCGACGTCGTCCCCGGACGTGCGCTCGAGCGGCCGGAAGCCGACGTCGTTCTGGAAGAACGTCGCCACGCCGGCGACGCCCTCGAGCGCGAGCAGCTCCTCGCGCGCGTCACCGCTGCCGTCCGTGTCGCGCGAGGGGCGCACCTCGAGGTCCGCGCCGAAGTCCGGCGCCAGGTCGCGCGTACGCGACAGCACGGTCACGTGGTCGAGCGTGAACACCGCGACGACCGTGGCGATCCCGACGGCGACGCCGAGGATGGAGAACAGCGTGCGGCCCGGGTGCCCGGTCAGGCTGCGTCGCGCGACTCGTGCGGCGAACCCCACTCAGGCCACCGCCCCGTGGAGCCCGAAGGAGCGGCGATCGCCGCCTCGACGTCGTTGGAACTTCACCGGGAGCTCCCTAGATGTGCAGCGCGGCGAGCGCCTCGTGCACGTCCTCGACGCGGATGTCCGGGCCGTCCAGGCGGCGCTCCGAGATCTCGCCGTCGACCAGGAAGTGGACCGTGTCGGCGAAGGCGGCGTCGCGCGGGTTGTGCGTCACGAGGATCACCGTGCGGTCGTCCTCGTCGCACACGCGTCGCAGGGTCTGCATGACCTCGAGGCCCGCCTGCTGGGAGAGGTTCCCGGTCGGCTCGTCGCACAGGAGCAGCGGCTGGCTGCCCGCGAGCGCGCGCGCGATCGACGTGCGCTGCATCTCGCCGCCGGACAGCTGGTGCGGGAAGGCCGCCGCGCGCGAGGTGATGCCGAAGCGCTCGAGCAGCGGCGGCACGACCTCGCGCTCCTTGTCCGCGGCCTCGCCGGCGATCGCGAGCGGCAGCCCGACGTTCTCGGTCACCGTCAGGTTCGGGAGCAGGTTGAAGAACTGGAACACGTAGCCGATCTCGCG
>CAZDYS010000533.1:0-3262 GCA_964509445.1 uncultured Planctomycetaceae bacterium | reverse complement strand
ACCGCGAGCGGGCCGCGCCTGGGGGGAGACACGAGCCAGCGGCTGCGCGCCATCGACGGGAGCCCGCCCGAGCTGAGCGAGCTCGGTGCGGGCTGTGCCTTCGCGCCGCGCTGCGAGCTCGCGAACACGCGCTGCCGGGCGGAGCTGCCGCGCCTCTTCGAGCTCGCGGGGCCCGGCGCGGACGGGCACCGCAGCTCGCGCTGCTTCGAACGCGAGCGGCTGCTCGCGGAGTGAGGCGGCGACCGCGGCGACGAATCGCCGCGGCCGCCGGAGCCCTGGATCAGGCGTCCTCGAAGCAGAGGTTGTCCACGCCGGCCGAACCCTCGCAGTCGACGAGCACCTCGACGACGCGCGCGGCGTCGAAGCCCGGCTCCTCGCTCGCGGTCGCGGGCACGAGGAATCCCGGCTGGTCGGCGAGCGTCGTCAGGTCCAGCGTGCCGTAACCCGGCATGCCGCTCGCGGTGACGTCACGGGTCCAGCCCCCGGGCACGTCGTAGGTCCGCGTACGCCCCATCTCGTCCACTAGGGTGACCGTGACGTCCTGCACGAACACCGGGTCGTGGTCGACGTCGATCAGGTCGATCGAGGTCGCGCGGAACGGCTCCTGGAACGCGAGCCGCAGGCGGCCGCCGAGCTCCGCGTCGCTCGGCTCGTCGAAGAAGCCGCCCGACTGCGCGCCGCTCCCCTGCAGGATCAGGATGTTCCCCAGCCCCACCAAGAGGTCCGGATCCGGTCCACCGGCGTTCGGGCCGTTCGGGTCCGAGTCGAAGACGGTCGCCCCGTGGTTCGGTCCCGAGGCGGACACGCTGGTCGCGGAGACCTCGAAGTTCTGGGGCGTCAGCACCTGCCCGTTGTCCGCCGCCTCGAAGTCCAGGCAGGCGCGCGGCAGACGCACCGTCACCGGCTGGGTCGCGACGATCTCGGTGCCGTCCACGACGAACTGCACGTTGCACAGCACGTTCTTGAAGCGCAGCGGCAGGTCCGCGGGGACCGCGATGGTCTCCTCGAACTCGAGCAGCGCGCCCGCGGTCACGTCGAGCGGCCCCGTCACGCCGGGCGGATCGAAGGAGGTCTGGAGCAGACAGTTCGGCCCCTGGTTCCAGGCGACGGAGTCGAGGATCGGGTCCTCGATCAGGTCACGGACGGGGAACAGGGGGTCGACCTCGGTCGTGATCTCGCCGGTCTTGGGAATGCGCAGCATCTGCCCGCCGGTCGAAGCGGCCCAGTTCTCCCAGGCGCAGATGTTCTCCTCCTTCCCGCTGTAGAGCGAGATCATAGGGATGTTCGCCTCGATCAGGTTCGCCAGAGCGTCGTTCTGGAAGTCGATGTCGTCGGTGGTGTTGGCGGAGAAGTCCCGCCCGAGGTCCGGTCCCGTGGTGCGGAACGGGATGCAGCCTGCGGTTCCGAGCCGCAGCTGGCAGTCGTGCGGCATGGCGTCTCCGACCTGCACGAGGATCCGACGCGCCTCGGGACGCCAGGGGATGCCCGCGTCCGTGCGCGACATCTCCCACAGGACGCGCGCCGTGGACTCGGGACCGTCCCACCCACCGAAGGCCGTCAGGAAGCCGACCGCGGTCAGCACGACCGAGTCCGGCGATCCGAAGGGCACCCGGATCGAGAACGGGTTGTCGATGTTCCTGCCGTAGCGCCTGGTGTAGCCGCAGCCGCTCGTGCGGCGCGGGTAGTCCTGGTGCGTGACCAGCAAGAACCGCAGGTCCGAGCTGGTCGAGCTGCGCAGCTCGTTGATGAAGCGCGTGACGCCGAGGCGCAGGTTCTCGATCTCTCCCCCCATCGAGCCGGTCACGTCGAAGGCGATCATGATGTCGACCGCGGCGGCGGCCGAGGGGATCACGAGGCTCGCGTCGAAGCTGGTGGAAGCACCGCGGGCCAGCGCGAAGGTCGGTGCGGCCGGCTCCACCAGCGTGTCGTCGCAGCGGTCCCCGATGCCGTCCAGGTCGAGGTCGATCTGGTCCGGGTTGAACGCGTCCGGGCAGTTGTCCAGGGAGTCCGGAACGCCGTCGTTGTCGGAGTCCGCCTCGAGGAGGAACGGGTCGCACGGATCCCCGATCCCGTCCCCGTCGTAGTCCGCCTGGTCCGGGTTCGCCATGCGGGGACAGTTGTCGACCTCGGCGCCGATGCCGTCGCCGTCCTCGTCGTTGTCGCGATCGAGCGGGAAGAGATCACAGCCGTCTCCGATCCCGTCTCCGTCGGAGTCCATCTGGTCGGGATCGAACGTCTGGGGGCACAGGTCGATGAAGTCCGGCGTTCCGTCCCGGTCGGAGTCGCGCGCGTCGCGCTGGAAGGTGAGCGACACGAGACTGAGCGTGCCGACCGGCGGGTTGACCAGGTCCAGGCGGGCCTCGTCGAACGCGCGCGCGCTCTCGAGGGCGACCAGGGCGAACTCCTCCTCCAGGTCGAAGAAGCGCGTCCCGACCGCTTCCCCCGCGCGCAGGAGGGTCACGATCAGGTTCCCGCCGTCCACCTCCTGCGTGCGCAGGTCGAAGGCCACGCGGTGAACCGGTCGTCCGAGCTCGACGCGCAGAGCGTCGCCGGGCGCGAGGCCTGCCAGGCGCCCCGCGGGCCCGTTCGGATCCACGAGCTCGGGAGTGCCCGTCGCGACCGAGCGCAGCGCCGACGCGTTCGCGAGCGGGTCGTGCCAGACCACGGGCGTGCCGGCTCCGAACGCGAAGCGCACTCCCTGGAGCTCCTCGACCTCGAGCCCGGCCTCCAGGTCCGTGAAGTCCAGCGTCGTGGCGGCGGCCGAGAACGCGGCCCGCGCGGTCACGGCCCGCACGCGCTCCGGCGGCGTGGGCCGCTCGGTGACCACCTGTCGTCGCTGCGCGTGGAGCGGCAGGGCCGAGGCGACGGAGACGAAGACGAACACCAAGGCGCTTGAGCCCATCCGCATGAGAGACCTCCTCCGGTCCGGGGTTTCCCCCTCTGTGTCACCCGCCGTGCGATTCGTTACATCGAAGTGGCAGAAAGATGCAATCGCTCCGAGGAGGCGGCTCGCGCCGTGCTCCGGCCCTCTCGGACGCGGAGGGGCCGAGCCCGACGCGGGGGGACGCGGGTGAGGACCGGACGCCGCGGCGCAGGACCGCGACGCCCGGCACGAAGACGCGGGGAGGGCAAGGTCTCCCCCGTCTCCGTGGAGAGCCCCGGTCGAGCGGCCCGTGGACCGCCCGTTCGTTCTTCCCTCCCGAGAGGTCGCGCGCGCGAGGAACCGTTGCACGAATCCGACGCGTTTCGCCGGCCGGGGCCG
>CAZDYS010000532.1:0-3266 GCA_964509445.1 uncultured Planctomycetaceae bacterium | reverse complement strand
TCCCGGACGAGCGTGGCCGTGAGTCCCAGCCGTCGGCGCGCTTGCAGCGCGGCCGTCACGCGGAAGATGGGCGCCGGCAGGAGGTGCACCTCGTCGTACACGACGAGGCCCCAGTTCTCCTTCGAGAAGATCTGGAAGTGCTCGAACTCGTCGGTCTTCGAGCGGCGCCAGGTCAGCATCTGGTAGGTCGTGATCGTGACGGGGCGCACGAGCTTCTCCTCGCCCGTGTACTCCCCCACCTCGTCCTCCGTGAGCGTGGTCTTGTCGAGGATCTCGTCGCGCCACTGACGCACGGCGACGGTGTTCGTCGTGAGGACCAGCGTCTTCGTGCCCACGAGGTTCATCACGCCGAGCCCGACGACGGTCTTGCCGGCCCCGCAGGGCAACACGACCACGCCGTTGCCGCCCAGCACGCTCCCGCCGCGGTAGAAGCTCTCCGCGGCGCCGCTCTGGTACGGACGCAGAGCGAAGGAGGATCCGCCGCGCGTCTCCTCGCGCAGCGGGATCGGATAGGGATCGCCCTCGACGTAGCCCCCGCGGTCGTCGACCGGGAAGCCGATCTTGATCAGCGCCTGCTTGATGGAGCCGCGGTCCTGGGCGCTCACCCAGGCGCCGCGCTCGTCGATCTCCAAGAGCTTGCGGATCGACTCGTGCCCGAGCACGTCCTCGAGCGCCTCGTCGGTCTCGCCCAGGAGCTGGAAGCGGTCGTCCACACGCTCGATGCGGAGCATCCCGTAGCGCCCGATCCAGGCCTCGATCTCCTGCACCACGTTCGTCGGGATGGGCACGCAGGAGAACTCCTCCATGCGCGCGAGGATGTCCTCGGCGGAGAACCCGAGCGCGGCGGCGTTCCAGACGGAGACCGGAGTGATCCGGTAGGTGTGCAGGTAGTCGGGGCTCTTCTCGAGCTCGGCGAACACGCTGAGCGCGTCGCGCGCGGCCGCGTAGCGCGGATGCTCCTCCGTCTGCGGCCGCCCGTTCTCGTCCTTGACGGGCTGCCCGTTCGCGTCGAGCTTCGCGCGAACGGTGTGGAGCACCAGGGTGCGGTCGCCCTGGACGATGAGCGGGTTGTCGGGCAGCAGAGTCACTTGGTCACCTTCCGACCGCTCTTGGTCGTCTTGCGCTTCTTCGACGCGCGTTTCGGACGCGGACGCTCCTCGCGGGCGAGCCAGGGGCCCGTCACGGAGGCGGCGTCGGTCATCAGCTCCCGCGGGGTCCCGCTCGCGATCACCCGTCCTCCGGCCGCGCCGCCGGCAGGGCCGAGCTCGACCAGGTGGTCGCAGGCGCGCAGGAGCTCGGTGTGGTGCTCGATCACGAGGACCGCGTCGCCGCGCCGGGCGAGCCGCTCCAGGACCGCCCAAAGGTGCTGCACGTCGGACGAGGCGAGCCCCGTGGTCGGCTCGTCCAGGACGACGATGCTGCGCGCGGATCCCTCGGCGCGGCACAGCTCGGAGGCGAGCTTGACGCGCTGCGCCTCGCCCGCGGAGAGCGTGGTCGAGCTCTGCCCCAGCGCGAGGTAGCCGAGGCCGACCGCCTGCAGCGTCTCGAGGACGCGTGCGATCTTCGGGACGTGCTCGAGGAACTCCGCGGCCTCGTCGACGGAGAGCGCCAGCACGTCCGCGATGGACTTGCCGCGATAGCGAACGGCGCAGATCTCGGGCCGGTAGCGCAGACCGTTGCACTCCTCGCAGGTCAGCCACAGGTCCGCGAGGAACTGCATCTCGACCTTGGTGGCGCCCAGGCCGTCGCAGGCCGGGCAGCGACCCTTCTTCGAGTTGAACGAGAAGGCGAACGGCGTGTAGCCGTGCATGCGCGCCTCGGGCGTGCGCGCGAACAGCTCGCGCAGCGGGTCCAGGAGACCCACCGCCGTCGCGGGGATGCTCTTCGGCGTACGCCCGAGCGGGCTGGCGTCGACGACGACGACGCGTCGCGCACCGCCTGCGTGCCCCCGGACGGTCTTCCAGCGACCGAGCGGGCGCTCGGACTTGAGAGCCGGCACGAGGCAGTCCATGACCAGCGTGCTCTTCCCGGATCCAGAGGGCCCGCACACGCCGGTGATCTCGCCGAAGGACGCCTCGAAGGACACGTTCTTCAGGTTGTTGAGCTTCGCCCCGGTCAGCTGGATGCGCTCCGTGCGCTCCGCCTTGCGAGGCTTCGAGCGCTCGAGCGCGAGCTCGCCGCGCAGCGCGCGGGCGGTGGCGGACTTGCCCTTGCGCTCGACCTCGTCCGGCGTCCCGTGGGCGACGACCTGTCCGCCGTGCACGCCGGCGCCGGGGCCCATGTCCACCAGGTAGTCGGCCCGTCGCATCAGGGTCTCGTCGTGCTCCACCACGACGACGGTGTTCCCGCCGTCCCGCAGGCCCAGGAGCGCGTCGGTGAGCCGGTCGACGTCCTGCGGGTGCAGACCGACGGTCGGCTCGTCGAGCACATAGCAGACGCCGACGAGCTGGGAGCCCAGGCTCGCGGACAGCCGGACGCGGCGCGCCTCGCCGCCGGAGAGCGTCGACGTGGAGCGATCCAGCGTGACGTAGCCGAGGCCGACGCGCTCCAGGAGCGAGATGCGCGAGGTGAGCTCCTCGAGAACGGGCGCAACGGACTCGCGAGCGGCAGCGGACAGACGCAGGCCGGCGAGCCAGGCGAGGGCGTCGGACACCGGCATGCGCAGGACCTCGGGCAGGCGCTTGCGCCCCACCACGACCGCGCGCGGCCCCGGCGCGAGTCGCTCGCCCTCGCAGGCCGCGCAGGGCTGACGCGTCATGTGCTTCTCGAGGATCTGGCGCCACTCCGGATCCTCCGCCTTCGCGTGCCACGCGTCGACGTGGCCGCAGAGGCCGGGCCACTCGCCGCGGAAGCTCTCGTGGAGCTCGTAGGTCGAGCCGGACTTGTCGATCTCGACCTGGTAGCTCGCCTTCGCGCCGCGGCCGTGGAACAGGAGGTCGCGCTGCGCCGGCGTGAAGTCGTCGACGGCCCGGGAGAGATCGATCCGGTGCGCCTTCGCGACGGTGCGCAGGAGGTGTTCGTAGTAGCCCTTGCCCTTGGTGAGGTAGCGACCGAGCTTGCCGCCGATCGCGGTCGGGCCTCCTTCGGTGGCGACGAGCGGGAGGGTCGGTCCGTCGACCAGCTTGCTCGGGTCGCACTGCCAGCTCTCCCCGAGGCCGTCGCACTCGGGGCAGGCACCGACGTGCGTGTTGAACGAGAAGTGACGCGGCTCGAGCTCCTCCGCGAGGCGGAAGCCGCAGACCGTGCAGGCGCCCTGGCTCGAGAAC
>CAZDYS010000531.1:0-3268 GCA_964509445.1 uncultured Planctomycetaceae bacterium | reverse complement strand
AAGCCGCACCTCGTGCAGAGGAGTCGAGCGATGGTGGCGATCCTGTGTCTCGGCGCGCTGGTGAGCGCGTCGCAGGCGCTGGCGCTCCCGCTCTTCAACGGCGTGTGGGGGCTGATGTTCGACGCCTCCGGCGCCGAGGCGGAGGCTCCGGCCGAGGCCGCGACGCCCGTGGACAGCGCGCGCGCGCTCCTCGACCGTCCCTTCGAGGCCCTCGAGTCCTTCGCGCGCTCGGCCGGTCCCTTCGAGGACGAGCGCATGTCGATCCTGGCGTGGCTGACGGTGTTCGCCTTCGCGCTCGCGCTCGCGGGCGGGGCCGCACACTTCGGGTTCACCTTCGTGGCGCGCCGGCTGGCGTTCCAGATGGTGGTGGACCTGCGCGTGCGGGTCGCGCGCCACCTGATGGGGCTCTCGCTGCACTACCACGGGCAGCGGCGCTTCGGCGACATGCTCAGCCGCATCAGCGCGGACGTGAACGCGACCCTCGCGGCCGTGAACCTCGGGCTGAAGAGCCTCGTCCTGGAGCCGATCATGGCCCTCGGCGCGCTGGTCGTGATGCTGTCCCAGGCGCCCTGGGTCACGCTCTGCGTGCTCGTCGCGCTGCCGATCGCGCTCCTGCCGGTGGCGCGCCTGACGAAGAAGGTCAAGAAGGGCTCGACCAAGAGCCTCAGCTCGCTCGGCGTGTCGGTGCAGGCCCTGTCGCAGATGTTCCAGGGCGTTCGAACGGTGAAGTCCTTCGGCGGAGAGGAGCGTGAGCTCGAGCGCTACCGCGAGCTGAACGAGGGCTACCTCCGGACCTCGATGCGCATGGTGCGCGCGGTCGCGCTGGCCCACGGCTGGTCCGCCTTCTACAGCGTGGCCGGCATCGGCGTGCTCGTGCTCGCCATCGGGCTCGTGCAAATCCTGTGGCAACCGTTCGACGACGGCGGCTCGATGATGGTCTGGTTCATCGCCGTCTCGCGACTCAACAACCACGTCAAGAACACGGTCAAGTCGTTCACCAAGCTCGGCGAGGCGGCCGGGGCGGCGGAGCGCATCTCCGAACTGCTCTCGGAGGAGGTCGACGTCGTCGAGGCGGACGCGCCGCGCGCGCTTCCGTCGCTGGGCAGCGGCATCCGCTTCGAGGACGTCCGCTTCCGCTACCCGGGGAGCGACGAGGACGCGCTGCAGGGACTCGACCTCGAGATCCGGCCGGGCGAGACGCTCGCGCTCGTCGGCCCCTCCGGAGCCGGCAAGAGCACGCTGATCGACCTCGTCGCGCGCTTCTTCGACCCCACGGCGGGGCGCATCACGGTCGACGGCGTCGACCTGCGCGAAGCGCGCATCGCGGACTGGACCGGCCTGTTCGCGATGGTCAGCCAGTCGCCGTTCCTGTTCCACAGCTCCATCGGTGAGAACATCGGCTACGGCCGGGCGGAGGCCACCCAGGCGGAGATCGAGGAGGCCGCGCGTGCCGCGGACATCCACGACTTCATCGCCTCGCTGCCGGAGGGCTACGACACGGACGTGGCCGACATGGGCACGCGGCTCTCGGGAGGCCAGCGACAGCGGATCACGATCGCGCGCGCGCTGCTGAAGGGAGCGCCCCTGCTCCTGCTCGACGAGGCGACCAGCGCGCTCGACTCCGAGTCCGAGCGCGAGGTGCAAGAGGCTCTCGACCGCCTGATGGAGGACCGCACCGTGCTGGTGATCGCGCACCGACTCGCGACGATTCGCGGCGCCGACCGGATCGCGGTGATCGAGGGCGGTCGTCTGGTCGAGCTCGGCACGCACCACGAGCTGCTCGACCCGAATGACACCTGCTCACGGCTGCACGCGCTGCAGAACACCGGCAGCTGACGTCTCCCTTGAGCGATCCCGCCCCGAAGAAGCTGACGACGCTCGACGCGACCCTGATGACGATGGGGGGGATCATCGGCATCGGGATCTTCTTCAACCCGCAGCAGGGCGCGGCCGCGGTGCCGGACGTCGTCGGGTTCCTCTCCCTGTGGATCTTCGGCGGCGTGATCGCGCTGTGCGCGGCCTTCACCTTCGCCGAGCTGGGCGCGGCGATCCCGCGCACCGGGGGCTGGTTCGAGTTCCTGCGCGAGGCCTTCGGACGGTTTCCGGCGTTCCTCTTCGCCTGGGTCGTGCTCGGGATCGTCTCCACCGGCGCGACCGCCGCCGTAGCCGGCTTCTGCGCCGGACAGCTCGCCTCGATCGCGCCCGCGGCCTTCGGCGAGCAGGGGGTGGTCTCGGCGCAGGTGCTCGCGAGCCTCCTGATCCTGGTGGTGACGGCGATCGCCTGGACGGGCGTGAAGCGAGCCGCGCTGGTCCAGAACCTGTGCATGGTGGTCAAGCTGACCGCTCTGGCCGCGCTCGTCGTCTGTGGCTTCGTGTTCCTCGGCAGCGAGGAGTCCGCCGCGACGCCGAGCGCCCTGCCGGCGGCGTCGACGAGGCCGTCGCTCTCGGGCTGGTTCGGCGCGCTCCTGCCCACCTTCTTCGCCTACGGCGGCTGGCAGATGGTGGCCTACATCGCGCCGGAGGTGCGGGACCCGACCCGAACGCTCCCGCGCGCGCTCATCCTCGGGGTCCTCGGCGTCGTCGTGGTCTACACGACCGCGAACCTGTCGTTCGTCCTCGTGCTCGGCGTGGACGGGCTGGGGCAGGACGCGGGGTTCGCGGCCACGATCGCACGCAGCGCGTTCGGCGAGAACGGAGCGCGCGCGCTCGCCGCGGGCATGGCCGTCTCCGCCCTCGGCTGGGTGATCGTGAACATCCTCGCGGCGCCCTGGCTCTACGTCGCGATGGCGCGCGAGCGGCTGTTCTTCCAGTCCGTCGGCAAGCTCCACGAAGGGAGCGGCGTCCCGCGCACGGCCCTCGCGATCCAGGCGACGGTGTCGATCGTCTACCTGAACGCGGACCTCGACTTCCTGGTCAGCGCGACGGTCTTCGTGGAGTGGTTCTTCCACGGGCTGGTCGCGCTCGCCCTGATGCGCCTGCGCCGCTCGCGGACCGACCTCGTGTGGCCCTACAGGAGTCCGCTCTACCCCCTGGCTCCGATCGTGTACCTGATCGCGGCCGTCGTGATCACGGGGAACACGCTCTGGAACGGCGACTGGAAGGTCCGCGGCTGGGGGATGGCGATCGTGGCCGCGGGCTCGCTCGCCTACGTGGTCTGGAGCTCGTCGGTCGCGCGCAGCAGGACGACCGCCTGAACCGCGACGCCCGCGCCGTCCGCCAGGGCGCCGAGTCCCTCGAACGTCTTGCCCTTCACGTTGACCGCGTCGGG
>CAZDYS010000530.1:0-3272 GCA_964509445.1 uncultured Planctomycetaceae bacterium | reverse complement strand
CGGCGGCACGGTCTACGGCGACGTCGTCCCCGTCCTCGACGCCGCGGTCGCCGCCGGATTCGCCTCCGTACGCTTCGCGGGAGAGCTCGACTAGGGCCGGCCGCGCCGCGCGCGCGGACGAAACGAGCGCCTTCGATCGGTCCCTCGTCGGGCCCCCGAGCCAGAGCGCTTCCGCTCCCTCGCGAGGATCCCCGGGAGACCCTCGGATTCCTCCGTCCCAGTCGTCCTAAGTCGTTGTCTTCCAGGGGGTTGTTTTTGCGCTCCTCGATTGCCGGCGGTGGGCTGCAGTGCTATCTTGCGCGCCGCTTTCGGACGCCCTCCGACCCGGCTTCGCGCGTCGAAGTCGCCTGCTCCCGCGCGGCGCTAGGACAGGGAAGCGTTCGAAGGTCCCCTGCACGACGCCGGGTCCCTCCCTCGGACCGAGGTTGCTTGCCAAGGATCGGTAGTCCGATCTCGCGACCTCGATACAGTGAGTCCCCCCGGCTTCTTCCCCAACGCCACCTCCGAAGCGAACCAAGATGAGGATCTTCGCCGCCCCTGCCCTCGGACTCGCGGTCACTCTGGCCGCCTCCTGCGCCACCTCCAGCTCGAACACGGGTGAGGAGAACGCGCAGAACCCCGCTGCCACCGAGGGTCAGGACGAGGCCGCCGCTCAAGCCGCCCCGCAAGATCCCGAGGAGTACCTCGGGCAGGAGTGGGAAGTGCTCACGCTTCAGGAGCAGAAGAAGCGCTTCCTGATCGAGCGGCACATCGACAACGCGCGCTCGCTCATGGAGGGCCTGCAGCTCGAAGACGCGCGCCTGGAGACGAACCGCGCGCTCAACCTCGATCCTGACAACCTCGAGGCGAAGCAACTCGCCGCCGAGATCGGTCTCCTCCTCAACGACGACAGCGCCGAGCTCCTGACCGGTGCCCAGGCCCTCGAGGAGATGTACCTCCTCAAGAAGGACCAGGCCGAGGCGGACGCCCGTGACAGCCTGGCGAAGGCCAAGCTGCACCAGGCGCGCGGCGAGTGGGACCAGGCGATCGCCGAGCTGACGCTCTGCAAGACGATCGTGACGCTCAGCCCCTACGAGGGCGAGTGGCAGGAGCTCGCCGCCGAGGTGGACGAGATGCTCGTCTCCGCGAAGGCCGAGCGCTCCGCCGCCGAAGAGCGTCAGCTGGAGGAAGACCAGCGCCGGGCGCGGGAAGCCCTGCGGGAGCAAGAGCTCGCGGAGCAGGAGCGTCGCGACAACGTGCTCACCCGCCTGCTCGACGATTCGATCACCGCGTTCAACCTCGGCGACTACGACGAGGCCAAGGTCCTGGCGGAGCGCGTGCTGCGCCTCGACCCGCGCAACGAGATGGCGCTCGACATCTCCGACACCGCGTTCCGCAAGGGGCGTGAGCTGGTGCGCAACGAGTACCTCGCCGAGAAGCGCGAGCAGTACCGCCGCTGGCAAGAGGAGATGGAAGAGCTGCGCGTCCCCTACCAGGACGTGATCACGCTCTCCGACCCGGACGAGTGGCAGCGCATCACCGAGCTGCGCGGCCGGCGCCCCGGCCTCGACCTCTCCCAGAGCGTCGATCCCGGGGAGGTCGCGCTGCGCGACCGCCTGCGCAACACCACGATCCCCGGCCTGCGCGTCGAGGACGAGGAGAGCCTGGCCACCGTCATCCGCGCGATCTCCCTCAGCGCCCAGGTCGCGATCGTCACCGATCCGCTGGCCGAGGACGCGGCGCTCACGAACGGAGCGATCTTCAACTTCGACTTCACGCACCCTCTGACGGTCGAGAAGGCGCTCAACATCGTCGCCGGCATCGCCGGTGAGGACGTCACCTGGACGGTCCGCCACGAGACCGTGCTGGTCACCACCGTCGAGAAGGCGCGCGGCGACCTGGTCATCGTCAACCACGACGTGCAGGACCTCACCTTCGCGCTCACGGACTTCCTCGGCCCGCGCATCGGTCAGCTCCGCCTGATCGACGAGCTCGAGGACGACGACGGGGGCTCGCCCTTCGGCGGCATCAGCGAGAAGCCGCAGATCAACGAGCCGGACGCGCTGCGCACGCTCGTCGAGGAGAACGTCGCGAACGGCACCTGGTCGGACGACGGTATCTCCCTGGAGGTCGAGGGCGGCAACATGCTCGTCGTCCACACCCCGGCGGTGCAGCAGGAAGTGCGCCGGTTCCTCGAGGAACTGCGTCGCTTCAGCTCCTCGCTCGTCACGATCGAGTCGAAGTTCCTGGTCCTCCAGGAGGGCTTCATCCAGGAGATCGGCGTCGACTGGCGCGGCCTCGAGAACCCGGGCATCCCCTACACCGACCTCGACGACCTCAACCTCGACGACACGCCGACGCTCGGCCTCGACAACGGTGGCGACGGCGTCGCGGTGACCGCCCCCTCCTCGGGTGCGTTCTTCGACGACGGTCAAGACGGCTCCTTCGCCGGCCGCACCGAGAACCTGTTCGGATCCGCCCTGGGCTCGGCGCTCTCGACCGTCGGTGGTCTGACCACCCAGTACACGTTCCTGAACGACCTCGAGCTGTCGATGATCCTGCGCCTGGTCGAGAAGAGCCAGAACGCCGAGCTCATCAACGACCAGGTGCTCAGCGTGCACAACACGCAGCGCGCCTACGTCACGGTCGTCAACCAGCTGGCCTACGTGCAGGACTTCGACGTCGAGGTCGCGCAGTTCCAGGCCATCGCCGACCCGGTGATCAACGTGCTGACCGAGGGCATCGTGCTCGACGTCCGCCCCACGATTCACCAGGACCGCAAGAACCTGATGCTCGAGATCCAGCCGACCGTCGCCCAGGTGGTCGCGCTCACGGACTTCTCCACCACGCTCGCCGGCCAGACCGCGGCGGTGACCTTCCAGCTCCCGGAGCTCGAAGTGCAGAGCGTGTTCACGACCGTCACGGTCCCGGACGGCGCCTCGATCCTGCTCGGCGGCCTGTCCCGCCTGCGCAACGTCGAGCGTCGCGCGGAAGTCCCGTGGCTCGCGAACATCCCGCTGCTCGGCTTCTTCTTCAAGGAGGAGGGCTACAACGACGAGCGCGAGAGCCTGATGATCATGCTTCGGGCCTGGATCACGGACGTGAAGGAAGAGATGGCCGCGATCGAAGCGCGCTAGACCCTCTCCTTCTCTCCCCCACCCGCCCGGGACTCCGCGAGGAGCTCCGGGCGGTGTCGTTTCCGGGCCGACCGCGCAGCGCGCCTCCCCTGGCCCCCGCGGCCTCGCCGTGCCCTCGCGAGCGCCCTCCTGCCCTCTCTCCGCTCGAGAGCCCGG
>CAZDYS010000529.1:0-3280 GCA_964509445.1 uncultured Planctomycetaceae bacterium | reverse complement strand
CGCCGCGGCGTTCGGGTGCTCGTCCGCCGGGTAGAGGATGTAGCGATCGAGGGCTCCGGCCTCGAACCGGTCTCCGGCGTCGAGATAGTCCAGCCCGAGCTCGCTGGCCGCCGCGCGGAAGGTCTGCTCCGCCTCGTCGTCCACCGTGTCCCGACGCAGCGAGAAGAACAGGAGCCGAGTACGCCCCTCGGCGAAGTGCCGGAGACGCTCGAACCGCTTGCGCACGTAGCGCGCGCGCGTCGCCGGATCGCCCTCCATCGGAGGCTTGGGCCGCAGTCGAGCGAGCACGAGGTCGTGCCACAGGTGCGACCGCCAGAACCAGCGCTCCCGCTCCTTCGGGACGAAGGCGGGGACCTCGGGACCCTGCGGCCGCAGGTCGTTCGCGGTGAGCCCGATCACGACGAGGTCCGGCGCGAAGAAGCGCGCCTTGGTCTTGAAGACGGCCGCGTAGTCGTTGAGCCCGTAGCCAGCCACGCCGAAGTTCAGGCACTGGATGCGGCGCTCGGGGAACGCCTCCTGGAGCTGCCGCTGGACGACGCTGGGATAGACGTCCTCGATCGGGACGCCGGAACCGAACGTGAAGGAGTCGCCGAGGAACGCGATGCGGTAGGTCCCCGGCGGCTTCGCGACGTCGAAGTCCTCGTCCGCGCGCATGCCGCGCGCGTTCGTGCGCAGCGGAGCGAACTTGAACAGGAGGTCGAGGTCCGGACGCAGCTCGTAGGAGAGGCCCGGCTTGGTGCTCGCCCGCAGCGCTCCCATGTTGCCGATCGGCGCGCAGCTGTTCAGTCCAGCCGGGTGGAGTCCGCCGGGGCCGAAGCGCGCCACGCGATACACGAGCTCCGCGGCGAGCAGCGTGACGAGGAGCGCCGCCAGGGCGACGAACACGCGGGCTCTCACCGACGGGCGCGACCGGCTCACTTCGTGCTCCGTCCTCCTCCCGCGGGCACGCCCTCGACCTCGCCCCGCAGCACGCGACGGATGCCCTCCGGCAGCGCCTCGCACTCGGCCTCGAAGACGCGGGCCGCGAGCGTCTCGACGGTGTCCTCGGGGCGGACCGGGACGCGCTGCTGGAGCACGATCGGCCCCTGGTCGTAGACGTTGTCGACCAGGTGCACGGTGGCGCCGGTCTCCTCTTCGCCGGCAGCGAGCACGGCCCGGTGGACGCGGTTCCCGTAGAAGCCCTTCCCGCCGTAGGCCGGCAGCAGCGACGGGTGGATGTTCAACACGCGGCCCAGCCAGGCGTCCGGGAGCTTCAGGAGCCGCAGGAAGCCCGCCAGCACGATCAGGTCGATCGAACGACTCTCGATCTCCCGGAAGACGGCGCTGGCGAACGTATCGACGTCGCCCGCCTCCTTCCAGTCGACCACCAGCGCCTCGATCCCCAGCGTCGCGGCGCGCTCCAGCGCGAGGACGCCGGGGCGATCGGAGAGCACGAGCGCGAGCTCGACGTCCAGCTCCCCGGCGCGCACGACGCGCGCGAGGTTCTCCAGCGAGCGTCCCGTTCCGGACACGAGGACGGCGACGCGCGCGGTCATGAGGCGGACTCCTCCAGGAGCGACGCGCGCCGCTCCGCGATGGACGGCAAGAGCGCGCGCACCCAGGCGTCGAGGCGCGGTGCCTGTTCCTGCGCGCGAGCCACCAGCTCCGCGAGCTCGGTGGACGTCTCCTCGGCTCCCACGGCGACGGCGACGAGCGCGACGCAGGGCAGACCCGCGTGGGCGCTCGCGATCAGCGTCGGCGCGAGCCCCTGGACCGCGACGTCCGTTCCGAGGCGGGCGAGCATGCGGCGCTCCGCGGGAGTCTCGAGAGCGGGGCCCGCGAGGCAGGCCGCGACGGCCCCTCGCGCGTCGAGCCCCAGCTCCGCGGCTTGTCGGAGCGCGTCGCGTCCGAGCTCCGCGTGGTGGACACGACTCTGGTCGGGGAAGAGCGGTCCCAGGCGACTCTCGCCGAGGCCCAGGAGCGGCGTGCGGCCGGAGACGTCGACGTGGTCCGTCAGCACCGCGAAGCTGCTCGCGGAGAACGCGGCTTCGTCGCGCAGGGTGGCGCTCCCGGCGGACGTGTGCACGCACAGCCACGCGCCCATGCGTCGCGCGAGCCACAGGCCGAATCCGGGGACCCAGGCGGGCTCCCCGGCGTCCTGTCGGGGCTCCACGGCGCGGTCCTCGAGAGCCCAGAGCTGGAGCCCCGCGAGGGTGCCGCGGGTGAGCACCCGGTCCGCCCAGGCGTCGGGCGTCGGGCCCAGGTCCGCGAGGCGGTCCTCGCGCTGGTCTTCGAGGTCCTGCAGCCAGCCGGGCGCTCCGGTCGCGCTCGAGACCAGGACGTCCGGAGGCGGGAGCTCCAGCGCGACGAGGGACGTGCGCAGCGCTTCGACGGCGTCGTCGAGAGTCGAGGGGTTCATCGCGAAGAGTGTCGCGGATCCCGCCCGCCGAGGACAGGGAGGAGGGCGGTCAACCGCCTCCGCCGCCGACGGACTTGACGGTCTCGGCCGCGTCCGCGCTCTCTCCCGGCGCGACGAGCGGCGTCGGGTCCGGCGGTCCGGGGGCCGGCGGCTCCGAGCCGTCGGACAGGAGACCGTGGAGAAGGGTGTCGTCGTAGGCCGTGCCCAGGTACTCGAGCGACGAGATCGCGCGCGTCCAGGCGGTCTCCTCCGCGGCGAAGAGCGCGTCGATCAGGATCTCCAGCGCGTCCGTCTCGCGCTCGAGGGCGGCGAGGGCGTCGCCGACCTCGTGTTCCTCGGCCCAGGTGCGCGCCTGGGCGAAGGCCGCGCGCATCGCCTCGGCGTCGCTCGGCTGGAACAGACGCGTGCGGCCGGCGAGCCTCTCTCGCGCGGGCGCGAGCGCGTGCGTCACGGCGTTCAGCGTCAGGAGCTCTTGGATGCCCTGCAGCTCGGCGGGGGTGTAGTCGCGCGAGAGGCGGCTCTTGAAGAGCCCCAGGAGCGCTTCCGGTTCCTGCGCGAAGGTCGACCAGGGCACGAGCTCCGTGCCGCCGTCGCCCTCGATCACGATGCCGCTCGCTCGCACGCCGCGTGCATCTCGTCCGCGTCGCACGCCCGGGATCGCGACGGACTTGCGCCGCCAGCTCCCGAACTCGGAAAGCGCACCGAGGGCCGCGGCGGCTCGGGTCAGCCGATCGCGCCAGCCCGTCAGGCGTGCTCGTGCGGGCTCGGTCGCGAGCGCGCTCTCGTCCTTCGCGAGTCGGTTCACGACGGAGAAGTCCAGGGCGACCAGCTCCTCGAAGGTCGGCGAGGCCGGCCCGAGCCGGGACCCCAGGAGCCGGCGAT
>CAZDYS010000528.1:0-3288 GCA_964509445.1 uncultured Planctomycetaceae bacterium | reverse complement strand
CGGTGATCATGAACACCTCCTTCAACCTGAAGGGCGAGCCGATCGTCGAGGACCCGAGCCACGCGTTCAACACGTTCAGCCTCTCGGGCATGGACCTCCTGTTCATGAACAACTACATCGTCCGCGCCGACGCGAAGAAGAAGATCGCGGAGACGCGCTTCACGCTGCGGACCGAAGGCGACAGCGTCACGGAGATGGTCAGCTAGTCATGCGTGCGATCAACGTCCTCCTCGCGATCGGGGTCAGTGTCCTGCTCGCCTTCCTCGTCTTCGAGGGAGGCCTGCGCCTGATTCCCGCCTTCCGCCCCAAGGAGTCCATCAACCAGTTCGACGCGAAGCTCGGCTGGGCCAAGAAGCCCAACGCCCGCGTCGACCGCAAGACCGCCGAGTTCGACGTCACCTTCGAGACGAACGCCCTCGGCCTGCGCGACGACGAGACGACCGACAAGCCCGCGGACACCTTCCGCGTGCTCCTGCTCGGCGACTCCTTCACGCTCGGATACACCGTCGACCGCGAGGACCTGTTCGCCGACCAGCTCGAGGGCTGGTGGCAGGCCGAGGGTCGCCAGGTCGAGGTCGTCAACGCGGGCACCGAGGGGTATTCCACGGACCAGCAGGTCCTGTGGTACCTCGAGCACGGGGTCGACTTCGACGCCGACCTGGTGCTCCTGTTCCCCTACGAGAACGACCTCTACTGGAACGGTCAGGACAGCTACAACCGCTTCCCGAAGCCGCGCTTCGCCGCCGACGGCAGCCTCGAGACCGGCACCCTGGCGGACCCGGGCCCCGAGCCCGGCGGCGCGATCAAGCAGTGGGCGACCGGCAACTTCCTGCTGTTCCTCGCCAGCTCCCTCGCCGGCGGCAAGGGCGCGGGACCGCACGCGTTCCAGCCCGACGGCTCGGACGCGTTCCTCGCGAAGGAGTTCGCTCCGCTGATGAAGGAGGAGCCCGGCTTCCTGGCGGACTGCATCGCGCGCACGCGCGGGGCGATGACCGCGCTGCGTGATCGCTGCGTCGAGGAAGGAGCCGAGCTCCTGGTCGTGCCGATCCCGTCCGAGAGCGTGGTCCACGTCGACCAGCGCGAGAAGTTCCGCTCCCAGAAGGACGGGCTCCAGGGACTGGACGACGACCTGTGGGATCCGAACAAGCCGGTCGAGACGTTCCTCGGCCTCGCCACGGAGCTCGGCATCGCGACGCTCGACCCGCGCGATTCCCTGAAGACCGCCGGCGCGGAGGAGCCGCTCTACTTCGATCAGGAGTGGCACTTCAACCCGCGCGGCAACGCGGTCTTCGCCGGCTTCCTGCACGACGAGCTCGATCGCCTCGGGCTCTTGTCCGCGCAGCCTGCGAAGAGCGAGGCCACGCTCGCGGCGACCACCTCCTCGGAAGGCGGCCTCCCCACCTGGATGTTCGTGTTCGCGGGCCTCTGGCTCGTGCTCGGGAGCGCCTTCTGCATGACCTACAAGGACGAGAACCCCGCGCTCTCGTTCCTCAAGGTCGGTGGCCTGCTCGCGCTGATCTTCACGATCGTGCTCGGGGGCAGCGCGCTGCTCTCCCTGAACCCCGCCCTGGGCCCCTGGATCGCCGGCGGCTTCGTCCTGGTGGTGCTGGGCTTCGTGGCCTTCAAGCTGGGACGCCGCCTGGGCACCATCGCGGAGCTCCTGCGCGCCTTCACGCTGCGCGGCCACTGGTACCTGATGCCGCTGGTCGTGGTGCTCCTCACGATCGGCAGCCTCCTGGTCGTGGCGGCCAGCTCGCCGCTCGTGGCGCCGTTCATCTACACGCTCTTCTGAGCGCCCGGGTCACGGGAGCCGGCTAGAATAGGCTGGCCCCCGTGACCCGATGATCGCCTCGCCATGAAGCAATTTCTCGCCGAGTTCTGGCTCTGGATCCTGATTCCCGCCGTGCTGGTGACGCTGGCTCTCGCCGCGCTCCTGATGCTCGGCGGTGGCGAGGGCGACTCTCCCTTCGTCTACAACGTCTTCTAGGCCGCTCGCGCTCCCTCAGGACGCGAGGTAGCGCAGGAAGACGCGCAGGAGAGGCCAGACGGGCTCGGCCTCGCGACCGAGCACACGGCGGCAGGGCTGACGCAGCGCCCAGTCCGCGAAGGCGAAGCTCGAGCAGAGCTTGATCCACAGGCCGCCGAACCAGCCGTGGTGCTTGCGGTAGTAGGCGAGTCGGTTCTTCTGCCACATCGGGACGAACGACCCGAACCGCCTCGTGGATCCGCCCACGTGGTGCAGGACCTCCGACTCCGCGAGGTAACGGGTCTTCCACCCCGCCGCGTGCATGCGCTTCGACAGGTCCACGTCGTTGAAGAACAGCCACAGCTCCTCGTCGAACAGCCCGATCTCGTCCAGCACGGAGCGGCGCACGAGGAGCGCGGCCGCCGGCGGCTGGTCGATGTCCGCCGAGGACTCCTGGTCCCAGTCGCGCAGGAAGTAGCGCCGGAGCTCCTTCGAGTCCGGGAACCAGCGCTCCAGCGGGGTCGCGAACCACAGCGCGGTGGCGAGCGTCGGGAAGGCCTGCAGGGTTCGCTGCGTCGAGCCGTCCGGGTGGACCAGTCGCGGCGCGACCGCCGCGTAGTCCTGGTTCGCCTCGAGGAAGTCGTAGAGCTCCTGAAGCGCGTCGCCCCGGATCTCGGTGTCCGTGTTGAGCAGGAACACGTAGCGGCCACGCGCCACGCGCATGCCCTGGTTGCAGGCGATCGCGAAGCCCTGGTTGACCTCGTTCACGATCAGGTGGACGTCCGGGAAGGAGGTCTCGATCAGCGCGGCCGATCCGTCCTCGCTGCCGTTCTCCACGACGATCACCTCGACCGTGGGCTTGGGCGCGCGCTCGAGCGAGCGCAGGCACGCCTCGAGGTAGTCCTTGGTGTTCCAGGACGGGATGACGACGGAGATCTCCGGCGCGCTCACGACTCCCCCCGCCGCGCTTGCAGGACCTCTTCGTAGAGCTCCTGCAGCCGCTCCGCCAGGCGGACCGCGCCGAACCGGGTGCACACGCGCTCGCGTGCGCGCTCGCCCTGGACGCGCCCCCTCTGCTCGTCCTCGAGCAACCGCCCGAGTCCGTGACTCAGCTCCTCGTCGGTCTCCGCCAGGAAACCGGTGCGCTCGTGCTCGACGAGCTCCCCCACGCCGCCCACGTCGCGCGCCACCACCGGGAGGGCCGCCGCTCCGGCCTCGATCAGGGCGACCGGCATGCCCTCCGTGCGCGAGGTCAACAGGACGGCGTCGAGCTCCTCGAGGACCGCCGGCATGTCCGTCCGGCTCCCGGCCAGGAACGCGCG
>CAZDYS010000527.1:0-3295 GCA_964509445.1 uncultured Planctomycetaceae bacterium | reverse complement strand
GCTGCAGGGGTTGTTCTCCGTCGGGCCCGACGCGGGCACCTGGAACCCCACCTGGAGTCTGGCGGAGATCGAGCTCGCAGGGGTCGAATCGGACGACGCGCAGACCCTCGTCCGCGAGTGGAGGTCGGAACGGCCGGGCCACCACTTCGAGCTGCGCGAAGGCGCGTCCGCGCCGTGGGTCGTACTCGTCGGTACCGAGCCGCACACCGAGCTGCTCGCCACGCTCCACGAGCTCGCCCAGGACCGCGGGCTCACGGTCGAGCGCATCGGGTTCGGGAGCAACCTCGCGCGCATCACCGGTCGCCTGCTGCAGGACCCGGGGGGTCTCGTCGCGGCCGCGCGCGCGCTGCTGCCGCTCACGCTGTTCGGCGGGAGCCTGATCCTGCTCGGCTTCGGGACGGTGCTGCGTCGACGGTCGTCGTTTCCGGGCGAAGCCCTCGACGGGCCGTCGGCTTCAGGACGTGGCTGGTCGGTGCGATGCGGGCAGGGGGTGGCGCTCGGCGTCGCGCTGAGCCTGGTCGTCGAGGTCACGTCCTGGGGGCTCGCGCGCCTGGGCGCTCCAGTGGTCGAGCAGTCCTGGGTCCTCGAGGTCGTGGAGGAGGGCGGCAGCCAGCTGTTCCTCGTCGCGCTGATGGTCGTGCTCGTCGTTCCGCTCGCCGAGGAGGTGTTCTTCCGCGGCTACCTGCTCCCTGCGCTGCGCATCGGTTGGGGCCCACGCGGAGCGCTCGTCCTGTCCAGCGCGGCCTTCGCCGGCGTCCACGGACACCTGCCGGGGCTGCCGGTCTACTTCCTGCTCGGCCTGGGGCTCGGCCTCGCCGCGCGTCGCTCCGGGACGCTGCTCGTTCCCGTGGTCGCGCACGTGACGATCAACGGACTCGCGCTCGGGCGGATGGTCGTCTAGCGGGCCTGGGGCGAGGGCAGGGGCGGATCTTCGCGAGGGAGCCCCACGGCCGCCGGATTCCTGGCAGCATCGAACGGGACCCCCTCCACGGACCAGGCTCCGACGGACTCCTCGCCATGCAAGACCTCCTCGCCCAGCGCACGCTCCGGCTCGAGCGCACCGTTCGCCGCCAGCGCCTCGCCCTCCTCGCTCTCGCCGCCCTCGTCCTCGCTCCCGCGCTCGCGAGCGCGACGTTCCTGGAGGAGCAGGACGCGGGCGAGCTCACCGTGCAGCGGCTCGAGGTCGTCGACGAGCAGGGGAACGCGGTCCTCGTCCTCGCCCCGACGACGGGAGGCGGAAGCCTGGAGCTCCACGACGCGAACGGTCGGCCGATGCTGGTCCTCGGGACGACGGCCGGCCACGGAGCCGCCGCGCTCTTCAGCAACACCGGCGAGCGGACGGTCACGCTGGGGGCGACGCCGGAGGGCAGCGGCAGCGTGCGCGTCGAGTCGAGGAAGGGCACGCCGACCTTCTACATGGGGCAGGACATGCGCGGGAACGGCTGGATCCCGGCGAACGCGACCGCGGGAGCCAGGGTCTGGTAGGGAGCGTCTGAGCTCCCCAGGGCCGGTTCCGAGCAAAACTCGTGGAACTTGGCCCACCCCGGAGACCTTCGTCGTGGGGGAGGCATGAAGCAGTCCCTCCTCCTCTCCGCAGGCCTCCTCGGCGGCGTCCTCGCGGCCCGGGTCCCGTTCCTCGCGGACGACGGCCCGGCGTCGCGGAAAGCCGGCCTGCCGCTGACGGCCACGCAGGCGGCCCTTCTCTCGAAGATGAGCCTCGTCGACCGCGACGACGGCTTTGGCGGCGTCGTTCCGATGCTCCGCATCCAGGGCGCGAACGTGCGCTTGATCAACGGGCTCGGCGCGACGAACGGCACCCCCGCCGACCCCACGTCGACGAATCCGCTGGACACCAACGTCAACGGGCTCGGGAACGTGGTGCTCGGGTACCTCGAGGATTCGACCACGCTGCCCGAGACGCCCCACACCGGTTCCCACAACCTCGTGATCGGGACCGGGCTCGAGTACACCTCCTTCGGCGGGATCGTGCACGGCGCGGACCAGTTCCTGCGCGCGCCCTACGGAACGCTCCTCGGCGGTCGCGAGAACGGGATCTGGGGGGGCAACGCGGCCTCGGCCATCGGCGGCCGCGGCAACGCGCTCATCGCCGGCTACGGGAGTGCGGTCGGCGGCTACCAGAACCTGGTGACGGCCGTGTACACGGCCGCCGTCGGCGGGCACTACAACGACGTGCGCGGCGAGGCGGCGACGATCTCCGGGGGATTCCGCAACCTCGCCTCGGGTCTGCAGGCCTCCGTGTCCGGCGGCCAGGACGCGGTCGCCTCGGGGACCGAGGCGACCGTGGCGGGCGGCCACACCGGGACGGCGAGCGGGAACAACGCCACGGTCCTCGGCGGTCAGGGACTCGTCGCTTCCGGCTCACAGTCGGTGGCGTCGGGCGGCTACGCGAACCGGGCCGAGGGCCCGAACGCGGTGGCCGCCGGCGGACAGGAGTGCGTCGCGAGCGGGAGCGAGTCGGTCGCGATGGGCGGCTACCGCAACGTCGCCTCGGGCAACAACGCGACCGTCACGGCCGGCAACACGAACACGGCGAACGGGACGAACGCGACCGTCACGGGCGGGCGCCAGAACCGCGCGAGCGGGACGCACTCGTCGGTCTCCGGAGGCTACCAGCGCTCCGTGACCGGGAACTCCGACTGGCGCGCTGGAGACCAATTCGAGAACGACTGATGAAGCGACTACCCCAGGCCCTCTCCCTCGGCTGTCTGTTCCTCGCTCCCGTCGTGAGTCTCCTGGTGGGGACCGGCGGGCAGCAGGGCGCGGACGGACGCACGAACGCGGCGGCGCGACGTGGACTCGAGGCGCTCGCCCTGATCGACCTCGTCGACGAACAGCGCAGCGGTTCGACCGCGCTGCTCCCGACGCTGCGGATCACCGCGAACCTCCAGATCGTCAACGGTGCCGGCCACACGGACGGCACGGCGAACGGCCGCGGCAACCTGATCCTCGGCTATGCCGAGGCGGGGCCGCACGCGGCGGGCCGCGCCGGCTCGCACAACCTCGTGGTCGGCCCCGGGCACGCCTGGGCGTCCACGTCGGGAGTCCTGGTCGGCCGGGACAACGCCGTCACCGGCGCCGGCGGCGCGGCGGTCGGCGGGAGCCTCTGCGTGGCGAGCGGCGACGGGGCCGTGACGCTCGGCGGGACCGGAAAGCACCGGGGCAAGCGCCATCCGACGCTGGGGGACCGGGTGTTCGTTGGCACCGGTGCGACGCTCCTCGGGCCGATCCGGGTCGGGGCGGACGTGCGCGTCGGAGCCGGAGCCTTCATCCACAT
>CAZDYS010000526.1:0-3301 GCA_964509445.1 uncultured Planctomycetaceae bacterium | reverse complement strand
AGCGACGCGGCAGCAGCCTGTGGCTCACGGTCTCGCTGGGCTGTTCGGTGCTCGCCGGCATGCCGACCATCGGGGTCTTCGTGTGCTGCGCGGCGGGGCTCTACGCGATCGCGCGGCTCACGCCCCTCGCGCGTCACCTCCCGGTCGGAGAGGACCAGGAGCTCGACGCGCACACGCACCTGCGCTGGCCCCCGCTCGCGGTGGCGCTCGCGTTCGCGGTGCTCGGCCTGGGCAGCGCGGCGGTGCTCCTCGCGCCCACGATCGAGGCGAGTCGGGAGTCCGTCCGCCAGGCGGCGTCGCTCGAGGTCCTGGAAGGGCAGAGCCTCCCGCCCACGACGCTCTTCGGCACCGTGGTGCACGACCTGGTCGGAGCGCCGACGGAGGCGACGACTCCGGGTCGCCTGCCGGTCGCGGGCTGGATCACGCCGGCCTCGCGGGGGACCTCGGCGGAGAACGCGAACCAGCTCGAGTGGAACACCTACGCGGGGCTGGTGGTCGTCCTGCTGGCCTGCGTCGCCACGATCTCCGCGCCCCGCCGCGCCGCGCTGCCGGCCCTCCTGCTCCTCGCCGTCCTAGGGTTCGCCCAGGGCTGGCCGCTGGTCAAGTGGTTCTACCGCGTGCCCGGACTGGACGGCGGCAACCCGACGCGCGTCCTCGCGCTCGCCTGGTTCCTGTGGCCGTGGCTCGCGGCCGTCGGGCTCGACCGGGTACTCGCGGGGGTCCAGCGGAGCCGCGCCGCGCTGCACCTGGGTGCGCTCCTCGCCTCGGGACTCTCGCTGTGGCTGTGGCTCGACCTCGAGCCGGAAGCGTGGGCGCGCGCACTCGACGCGCTCCTGATCGAGCGCTACGGCGCGTTCTCGACCCCCGCCGACGTGCGCGCGCTGTTCTCCTTCGAGGAGGCCGTGCAGGCCGCCGGGCGACTGCGTGCCTCCTACGCCCTGCTGGCGGGAGCCTCCGCCGCGACGCTCGTCGTCGCCCTGGTCGCGATGCGCACGGGGCGCAGGACGCTCGGGCTCGGACTCCTGGCGGTGATGCTCGCCGAGGGCGTGGTCGCCTCCGACGGGCACCTGGTCGGCCGGCCCGCTCTCGACGGCGTCTTCCCGGCGTCCGACGGCATCCAGGCGATCCAGGACGCCGCCGGGGACGGACGCGTCGTGCGCCTCGATCGAAGCGCGAACGGGACGACCGACGTCCTCGAGCTCGCCCGCCCCAACGTGCTCGAGGCCTACGGCGTCGCCGACCTCGCGCCGTGGATCGTGTTCCCGCCGCGCACCTTCCTCGAGCTGTTCGGCGCGATCGACCCGGGCGCCCGCGTCGCCCAGGGCGTCAGCCGGATCTCCACCACCGACGTGCTCGACCATCCGGTCCTCGACCTCGCGCGCGTGAGCTGCGTGCTCTCCCGCGAGCCGCTCGTGCACGAGCGGCTGGAGCCCGTGCTCGAGCGCGACGGCTTCTGCGTGTACCGACGCCTCGGCGCGCTGCGCCCCGCGCGGATCGTGGAGCGAGCCGTGGTCGCCAGCGGCGAGGAGGCGGGGCTTCTCGCCCTCGCCCAGAGGCAGGTGGAGTTCTCCACGACCACGATGCTCGCGCCCGGAGCCAGCATCACGAACGCGGTACCCGAGGAGGCCGCGGGCGCGGAGAGCTCCGCGCCCCGCATCGTGCGCCTGGAACGCCCGCGCAACGGCCGGATCGAGGTCGACGTGGCGGACGCGCGCGGCGGCTGGCTCGTGGTCCACGAGCAGAGCTACCCGGGCTGGCGCGCGACGCGCAACGGGCAGCCCGTGGAGCTCCTGCGCGCCGACCACGTGTACCAGGCGGTCGAGCTCGCCCCGGGCCGCAACGAGGTCGTGCTCGAGTACGCGCCGGCCTCGTTCCAGCTGGGGTCGACCCTCAGCCTGCTGTCGCTCCTGCTGGCGGTGCTCGGGACGCTCTGGCTGCGGTCCTGACCGATGCGCGTCCAGTCCCTGGGTTCCGGCAGCGAGGGCAACGCGACGCTCGTCCGCAACGGGGAGACCCACGTGCTGATCGACGCGGGACTCCCCCTGGACGTCCTCGAGGCGCGGCTCGAGGCGGCGCGGGTTCCCGCGAGCAAGATCGACCACGTCGTCCTGACGCACGGGCACCTCGACCACGCACGAGCCGCCGGGGCGCTGTCCCGCAAGGCCCGCGCCACCGTCCACTGTCCCGAGGCGATGATGCAGAACGCGTCGATCCGCCAGGCGCACGCGCTCGCGACGCTGCCGATCGGCGGCTCGGCGGAGCTCGCCGACGCGCGGGGTCGGGACGCCCTGGAGCTGACGACGACGCCGGTCCCCCACGACGCGCACCCGACGGTCGCGGTGCGGCTCGAGGCGAACGGGCGGCGCTTCGTGCTGGTGACCGACATGGGGCGACCGACGCCCGAGGTCGCGCGGCGCCTCGGTCCTGCCGACCTGTTGTTCCTCGAGTTCAACCACGAGCTGGAGCTGCTCCGAAGCGGGCCCTACCCGTCGAAGCTCAAGCGCCGGGTCGCGGGAGACCAGGGGCACCTGTCCAACGCGCAGGCGGCCGAGGTCCTCGCGGGCTTCTGCCACGAGCGACTCCACACGCTCGTCCTGACGCACCTGTCCGCCACGAACAACGAGCCAGGGCTCGCGCGCGCCGCGGCCGAACGGGTGCTCGACCGTCACGCGCTCGACGTGCGGCTCTGCATCGCGGAGCAGCACGAGCTCGGCCCCAACCTCGAGGTCTGACCGATGACCGACGACCCGATCCTCGCCTGCATGAGCGCGCACCGCAGCGTGCGCCGGTTCCGTCCCGACGTGCCGTCCGAGCACCTGGTGCGGACCGCCGTGGCCGCCGCCCAGTGCGCCTCCACCTCGAGCAACGTGCAGGGCTACTGCCTGCTGCGCGTGCGGGACGAGGGCCGTCGGGCGAAGCTCGAGGAGCTGACCGGAGGTCAGCCGCAGGTCCGGCAGGCGGGGGCCTTCTTCTGCGTCTGCGCGGACCAGCGTCGCCACCGGCTCGCCGCGGCGCAGCACGGACGCGAGCTGCAGTCGAACCTCGAGACCTTCCTGGTCGACGTGATCGACGCCGCCCTGTTCGCGCAGAACCTGGCCCTGGCCTTCGAGGCACGCGGTCTCGGCATCTGCTACATCGGCGGACTGCGCACGCGCCTGGACGAGGTGGACGCGCTGCTCGAGGTGCCGGCGGACGTGTTTCCGCTGTTCGGCCTGTGCGCGGGCGTGCCGGACGAGGAGCCCGCCCCGCGGCCGCGGCTCGACGTGGAGGCGGTGCTGTACGACGACGCCTGGCCGACGGA
>CAZDYS010000525.1:0-3304 GCA_964509445.1 uncultured Planctomycetaceae bacterium | reverse complement strand
ATCGGGCCCCGCTGGCCGCCGACCGCGTTCTGGTAGAAGGCGAGCTTCTCGCGCAGCCCCTCGTCGTTGCCGCACAGGGCGCCCCCGACGGCGTCGGAGTGGCCGCCCAGGTACTTCGTCATCGAGTGGAGCACGAGGTCGGCGCCGAGCGCGAGCGGCTGCTGCAGGAACGGCGTCGCGAAGGTGTTGTCGACGACCGTGATGGCCTGCTTCGTCTTCGCGATCTCGCAGCAGGCCGCGATGTCGATGATCGAGAGCAGCGGGTTCGAGGGCGTCTCGATGTAGACCATCTTCGTCGTGTCCCGCATCGCGGCGCGCACGGCGTCGAGGTCGGTCGCGTCGACGAAGGTGAACTCCATCCCGAAGCGCTCGAACACCTGGCGGAAGATGCGGAAGGTGCCGCCGTACAGGTCGTTCGCCGCGACGACGTGGTCGCCGGGGGAGAGCATGTCGCAGATCGCGTTGACCGCCGCCAGGCCCGAGCCGAAGCACAGGCCCCAGCGGGCCGACTCCAGGGAGGCCACGTTGCCCTCGAGCGCCGTGCGGGTCGGATTGCCGCTGCGCGAGTACTCGTAGCCCTGCCGCGGCTTCGCCGGTGCGTCCTGCTCGAAGGTGGTCGTGAAGTAGACCGGCGTCATCACGGCGCCGTTCTCGGGCGCGGGGGACTGGCCGGCGTGGATCGCGCGCGTCTCGAAGCGGTACTGGTCGTCGTTCTTCATGGGGGAGGTGCCCGGGCTCGAAAGGAGCGCCGCCGGGCGCAGGGCGAGTGTAGAAGGGCGCGCGGAGGGCCGCTACGCCCGGGCGCGGCCGCCGCTAGAATCCGCGGCCGTGAGCTCTCCCCCCGACTCCTCGCCCTCCGAGCGCCCGGACCCCGCCGTCCGCGACGAGGCGCTCGCCCGGTTCGCCGCGGACGCGCTCGACTGGCCCGCGGTGCGCGAGCTGCTCGTTCCCCTGGCGCTGTCCGCGATCGGCAAGCGCGCCCTCCTGGAGCTCGTGCCCCGCAGCGACCACGAGGCCGTCCAGGCGCTCGCCCGCTCCCGGGAGCTGCGCGGCCTGGCGGAGGGCGTCGACCCGCCGCTCGCGGGCGTTCCGGATCCGCTGCCGCTCCTGTGGGGCGCCGCGCGCTACGGTCGCGCGCTCTCGGGGGAGGACCTCGTGGACGTCGGCCGGGTCCTGCGCGTGGTCGCGGACCTCGCCCCCTGGCTCGCGGGCCGCCGTGCGGCGCGGGGCTCCTGCGCGGCGCTGTGGAGCGGGCTCCCGGACCGCGCGGAACTGCGTCAGGCGCTCGAGG
Organism: uncultured Planctomycetaceae bacterium; assembly: GCA_964509445.1. GTDB lineage: Bacteria > Planctomycetota > UBA1135 > UBA1135 > CAZDYS01. The sequence continues at coordinate 2,013 of CAZDYS010000525.1, read as the reverse complement.
ACAAGCTCGATCGCAAGGGGCGCGTCGTCGACGACGCGTCCGAGACGCTGCGGCGCCACCGCGTGGTGATCGCCGAGGTGACGCGCGAGCTCGACCGGGCGATGAAGGAGCTCGCGAACCGGCAGGGGCTGAAGACCGCGCTGGCGGAGGGCCACGCGGGTCAGGTCCATCGGCGCGGCGGGCGCCGCGTGCTGGCCGTGCGCCAGCGCAACGCGGGCCAGGTGCCGGGCATCGTGCACGATCGCTCGCAGTCCGGGGAGACGCTGTTCGTCGAGCCGCGGGAGGTGGTCGAGCTCGGCAACCGCCTGTCCGCGGCGGAGGCCGACGCCGGACGCGAGGTCGCGCGCATCCTGGCGGAGCTCACGCGCGACGTGCTCGCCCGACGCGAGTCGATCGAGCTGTGCTGCGACCGGCTCGCGGAGCTCGAGCTGGCGGCCCTGTCGGCGCGCTTCGCACGCAGCTGCGGCGGACACACCGCACGGCTCCCCGAGGCGGATCCGAAGGGCGAGGCGGGGGAGGGCGCCCGCGGCCTGGTCCTGCGCCACTGGCGTCACCCGCTGCTGCTCGAGGAGCAGCGCAAGGGGAACCTCGAGGAGGTGGTGCCGATCGACGTGCGCCTCGGCGGGGACTTCCAGCTCCTGGTGGTCACGGGCCCGAACACGGGCGGCAAGACGCTGGCGATCAAGAGCGTGGGGCTCGCGGCGCTGATGACCCGGCTGGGCTTCGCGCTCCCGGTCGCCGAGGGCAGCACGGTGCCGCTCTACGACGGCATCGTCGCGGACATCGGCGACGAGCAGGAGATCCAGCAGAACCTCTCGACCTTCTCCTCGCACCTGGTGCGCATCCAGGCCGGGCTGGAGCGCGCGACGGACAACACGCTGGTCCTCCTGGACGAGCTCGGCGGCGGCACGGATCCGACCGAGGGCGCGGCCCTCGGCGAGGCGATCCTCCAGACGCTCCTGGAGCGCGGCGCGCCCACGCTCGCCACGACGCACCTCGGGCAGCTCAAGGAGTTCGGGTTCCGCTTCGACCGCGCCGAGAACGCGCACGTGGAGTTCGACCTCGAGACCCTCGCCCCGCGCTACACCGTCGTGATCGGTGCGCCGGGCGAGTCCCGCGCGCTCGCGATCGCGCGGCGCCTGGGGCTTCCCGGGACGCTCGTCGACCTGGCCGAGTCGCGCCTCGAGAAGCGCGGAGGCGACGCCGACGCGATCATGCACGAGATGCGCGGCGTGCGGGTCGAGGCGGAGCGGCTGCGCGGCGAGGCCGAGGAGCGCGTGCTGGAGCTCGAGGAGCGGCGCCGCGAGCTCGAGGCGCAGCGCGGCCGGCTCGACGAGCGCAAGGACCAGCTGGAGGCGGAGGCCCAGCGCGGTCTCGAGGAGCGCATCGCGCGCGCCCGCACCTGGCACGAGAAGCTGCTCGCGCTCCTGCCGCAGCTCGAGCGCGGCCCGCGCGCCGAGGTCCGGGCCGTCGCCGACGGTCTCGCCGAGGCCCTCGAGGGCGCGGAGCTCACGGACCGCCGGCAGTCGTTCCTGGACAGCCTGAAGAAGGGTGGGTTCGTGTGGGTCCCGCGCTTCAAGAAGCGCTGCGCCATCACGCGCATCAAGCGCGACAAGCGCGAGCTGACCGTGAAGCTCGGCAAGCACGAGATGACGGTCTCCTTCGACGACGTCACGTTCTACGACAGCCTCTGAGTCGGCCGCGCGCGCGGCCGCTCCGGAAGGGAGTTCCGCGTCCGACACCGAAGCCGAGCCGCCGCGGGCTCCCGGGCCCGGCGCTCGCTATCCTCGGATCCTCATGAAGCGGCTGCGATGGACCACGGCGGGGGAGTCCCACGGCAAGAGCCTCGTCGGCGTGCTCGAGGGGATGCCCTCGGGACTCGCGCTCGGCCTGGAGCGGGTGGACCGCGAGCTCGCGCGCCGGCAGGGCGGCTACGGGCGCGGCGGCCGCATGAAGATCGAGACCGACCGGATCGACCTCCTGTCCGGCGTGAAGGGCGGGGTGACGCTCGGG
>CAZDYS010000524.1:0-3312 GCA_964509445.1 uncultured Planctomycetaceae bacterium | reverse complement strand
CCTCGTGAACAGCGGGGCCGGTGGGTTCGATTCCCATGCACTCCCGCCACCTCCACCTCCCGTGCTGACGCTGCGCGAGTACGAACCCGGCGACGAGACCGAGATCCTCGCGTCGTTCAACCGGATCTTCGCGGCGGTCGACCCGACCTTCACGCCGCGGACCGAGTCGTTCTGGCGCTGGCAGTTCCTCGACAACCCGTCCGGTTCGGTCGTGCTCGTCGCCTGGACCGAGGAGGGCAAGGTCGCGGGGCAGCTCGCGAACATCCTGCAGCGCGTGTGGCTCGACGGTCGGCTCACGACCTTCAGCCAGGCCGTCGACAGCATGAGCGATCCGGCTCTGCGCACGGGCCTGAAGAAGGAGAGCCTCCAGGCGCGCCTGGGCAACGCCTACGCGGACAAGTACGCGGGACCGGACCCGGGCCAGCACGCGCTCCTGTGGGGGGCGCCCGTTCCGCCGGCCTGGCGCGTCGGCAAGACGTTCATCCGCTACGAGGTCATCCGCACGCAGCTCTCGCTGGTCGTACCGCCCGCGCTCGTGCGCGCGAAGCCGGACCCGGACGTGCGCGTCGAGGTCGTGCCGCGCTTCCCGCTGGAGATCGCGGACGTCTACGAGCGGATGCGCGACGACGTCGGCGCACTCGCCGTGCGCGACGAACCGCAGCTGAACTGGCGCTTCGCGCAGCATCCGGAGCGTTCCTACGAGCTCGCGATCGCGCGTCGCGGCGACCGCATCGTCGGGCTCAGCGTGTTCCGACCGGGGGCCTTCGACGCGCGGGAGGACCAGGGGCTCGTCTGCGACTGGCTGGTGCCCGCGGACGAGCACGGCGCGCGCGCGTCCCTCCTTGCGTGGCTCGCGGAGCGCGGACGGCAGACCGGCGTCGAGCGCCTGTGCGCGCTCTTCCCGGACACGGCCCACGAGTGGCTGGCCTTCCAGCGGGCGGGCTTCCGCGTGGAGCCGACGACCTACGCGATCGTCGGACGGGAGTGCGTCCCGGGCCACGGCATGCGCTGGATGCACGACCACTGGTACTACACCCTGGGGGACACGGACCTCGTCTGATGGCGCTCACCTTCCGCGAGCTTCGACCGGACGATCGCTTCCCGAGCGAGGATCCCGCGTTCCGCTGGCGCGCGGAGCGCAACCCGGCCGGCACGATCACGCTGGGGGCGTTCGAGGGAGAGGAGCCGCGCGCGGCCTGCTCCCTGGTGCTGCACGACCTCTGGGCGGCAGGCAAGGAGCGCAAGTTCGGAGAGCTGATCGAGCTGCGCGGCGGGCCGGAGCTGATCCTCTGCGTGCGCGGTCTGCTGGAGGAGCACGGACACCCGAAGGCCGCGACGGTCGTGTACGCCTGGCCGAGCGCCGCGCACGGGCGGATGCTCGAGCGCATGCAGCGCTTCGAGACGGTGCGCAGCGAGACCTGGCTGAAGCGCGACGTGTCGCGCGCACCGGCGGCCGCCGAGACGGAACCCTCCGTGGAGACGCTCTCGGCTTTCGACGAGCAGGCGCGCTGGCTGTTCGACCGCTGCGCCGGAGCCTTCGGGGCCGCCGTCGTGCGGGACGCGGCCTTCCTGAACTGGCGCTTCGACGACGACGCGGGCGTTTCGTTCCTGCGGCTCGGCGTTCGCGACGGCGAGGGCATCCTGCGTGGCTACGCGGTGCTCGAGGCCCGGCCGACGGAGGGCGAGGTGCGCCTGGTGGACTGGCTCGTGCCGGCGGACGAGCCCGAGGTCGGAGAGCGGCTCCAGGTCGCCGCGAGCGCCGCCGCCCGCGCTGCCGGCGCGCACACGCTCGCGACCGTGCTCGTCCCCTGGAGCCCGTGGTTCACGCGGTTCCAGACCTGGGGGTACCGGGTCGAACCTGCACGCTCGTTCCTGCTCGCGAAGAGTTCCGTGCGCAAGCTGGACGACCTGTGGCTGCGGGACGGATGGTGGACCACGCTCGCGGACCGATCGGGGCTCTCCGGCGCTATGCTCGGGGGGTGGGAAACGTCCTGAGACTGCTCGCTCGCCTCGCCGTTCTCCTGTTCGCTCTCTCCGGAGCGCAGGCGGCGCAGACGAGCGGGGCCGACCCGGTCGGCGGCTACCGCATCGAGGTCCGCGGACCGATCGACGCGAGCGTGCAGTCCCACGTGCACCGCGTGCTGACCCTGGCCGAGGCGGCCGGCGTCCCGCTCGTGATCGACCTCGACACGCCCGGCGGCGGCGTCGAGGTCACCTGGCAGATCGCGCGCGAGCTGCAGGAGGCCTCGGACCGCGGTACGACGACGGTCGCCTGGGTCAACGAGCGCGCGACCTCGGCGGGCGCGATGCTCTCGATGGCCTGCGACCGGCTGTACATGCGAACCACCGGGACGATCGGCTCGGCGCTCCCGGTCCGGCTCGGGCCGACCGGTCTGCAGCCGACCAGCGAGGATCCGGCCGTGCGGGAGAAGGAGCTCTCCTACTGCCGCGAGGAGTTCCGCGTGATCGCGGAGAAGAGCGGACGGTCGGGGCTGCTCGCGGAGGCGATGGTCGACCCGGACGTGGCGATCGTGGAGGTCGAGCGGGACGGCGTGCCGACGCTGCTCACGGAGCGCGAGTACGGGGCGCTGCGGATCGACGGCGACCAGATGCGCTTCCTGCGCAACGTGGTCGAGGAGGGGAAGCTGCTCAACGTGGGCGGCGAGGAGGCGCTGGCGCTCGGGATCTCCGACGGCCTGGCGGACTCGCTCGAGGAGCTCACGGGGCTGCTGGGGCTCCGCGAGGACGAGCTCGTGCTCGTGCCGCGCACGCGCTCCGAGGACTTCGCCGGCGCGCTGTTCTCCTGGACGCCGATCCTCCTGATCCTCGGGCTGGTGTTCGCCTACATCGAGTTCAAGGTGCCGGGCTTCGGGCTGCCGGGGATCCTCTCGATCCTGTGCTTCGGCCTGGTCCTGTTCGGGCGCTACCTGGCGGGCCTCGCGGACGTGCCGCACGTCGTCCTGATCGTGATCGGGGTCGTGCTCGTCGCCTGTGAGGTCTTCCTGTTCCCGGGGACCATCTGGTTCGCGGCGGGCGGGGTGTTGGCCCTGTTCGTCGGCGTCGTCTGGTCCTTCGCCGGCGCGAGCACCGGGTTCGAGTACGGCCTGGACCGCGTGATCGTGCAGCGCGAGCTCACGCGCCTCGCGCTCTCCGGGGGGGCTGCCCTGCTCGCCACCTGGTTCCTGTCGCGGTTCCTGCCGCACACGCCGTTCTTCGGCCGCATGGTGCTCGACCCCTCCCGCGACGGCGGCAGCGTGACCGCCGCGGCGATGCCCGAGGCGGGCGGCGAGCACGGCTCGCTCGCGCGCGTGG